>JAGVMY010000151.1 GCA_020053565.1 Thermodesulfovibrionales bacterium | reverse complement strand
TGTATTCTATTTATTCTACGAATTTTAATTTGTCATGATGGTTAAAGAATATCTTCTAATAGCTTGGCGCCATGACAAATAGCAATAAAACAGTTTTATGACTCTGAAAAAAGTAAAACCATTATATTTTTAGACTCTTGACACTACTTTAAATGTGAGGCAAGTCATAAGTGAAAGCTTTGATATACACCGTTGCGGGCTAATCAATCTTAAGTTTTTGCAACCTCATACTTGATAGGTAAAAGTTTATCCAGAGTTACGCGCCTTGAAGCATCTAAAATCTCTATACCTATAATTCTATCATCCTCCCCGATATCCAGAACAATATCCTCAGAAACTCGCCTGTTTATTACATCCTGCTTTTTATCGTCAAGCCTGATGTATAAAAGATCCATCTTGTCGTTGTAAACAATGTTCATTTCACACCTCCCACTTTCCATAAAATCCATACACCGTATCTCGTTCTGAGGTATGTTCATCTATCAGAATCTCCATTTGTCTAACCGTGCTTCCATCTTACATTGTAGATACTATTATTAGGAAATGGGTATTTAATATCAACCCTCTTTATCTCTGTCCGTTACATTCTTCAGATATGTTTGAGTGAGTTCAGGCATTTTTATGATAAAATGGTTAATGGTCAATGTGGAGAATAATGAATGAAAGGTAAAGTTTATTTAGTCGGTGCAGGGCCTGGTGATATTGGCCTTCTGACAATAAAAGGACTGCGGTGCCTTCAGAAGGCAGAGGTCGTTATTTATGACTTTCACCTCAATGCACAGGTTCTCAATTATATCAACCATGATGCGGAGTTCATCTATGCGGGAAAACGTGGTGGTCGTCATACCATGACACAGGATGAAATCAATGAAATCCTTGTCCAGAAGGCAAAAGAAGGCAAGATTATATGCAGGCTTAAAGGCGGTGACCCTTTTGTATTCGGCCGCGGCGGAGAAGAGGCAGAAGCCCTTGCGAAAAATGATATTGAATTTGAAGTAGTCCCTGGTGTGAGCTCTTCTGTTGCTGCCCCTGCCTATGCAGGAATTCCTTTAACCCACAGGCTCTATTCATCATCGTTTGCAGTTGTTCCAGGCTATGAGGATATCAATAAAAAAGAGAGCGCCATTGATTGGTCAAGGCTTGCTACTGGCGTGGACACACTCGTTTTTCTTATGGCGGTAAAGAACATAGATCTGCTCACTCAAAAATTAATCGAGAATGGCAGGAGCCCTGATACACCTGTTGCGGTTATCAGATGGGGAACAAGGCCTGACCAGAGGACAATTGTTGGTACGCTCAAAGATATCGGAGAAATTGTCAAAGAAAAAGACATCAAGCCACCTGCTGTTATGGTTGTGGGAGATGTGGTAAGGCTCAGGGAATCTCTAAAGTGGTATGAGAAAAAACCAATGTTTGGCCATAGAATTCTCGTGACAAGGGAACATGCTGAAGGATTTGAGCAATTAGAAGAACTTGGTGCCGAGGTAATTGAGTTTCCTACTATCAAGATCGTCCCTCCTGAAAGATATGATGAGCTCGACAGCACAATAGACAGGATAGAGACCTATGACTGGCTGATATTCACGAGTAAAAATGGTGTGAAGTATTTTTTTAAAAGGTTTTTTGAGAAAGAGAGAGACATCAGAGAGTTAAAGGGAATAAAGATCTGCGCTATAGGTACAAAAACAGCAGGAGAGATAAAACAATATGGGATAAAGATAGATTTAATCCCTGATGAATTTCGTGCAGAGGGATTGATAGAAGCATTCATAAAAGAGCAAAGAGCACAAAGCACCCCCACCCTAACCCTCCCCTCTCGAGGGGAAGGGATAGGGTGGGGGGGAAACTCCGAACTCCGAACTCCTGACCCCGAACTGCTAAAAGGCGTAAAATTCCTTTTGCCAAGAGCAGAAAATGCGAGAGAAATTTTTCCAGAAAAAATAAGAGAGCTTGGAGGACAGATAGATCTCCCTGTTGCATACAGAGCTATAAAACCAGAATTTGCTGGAAAAAGATTAAAAAGATTTTTAAAAGAAGGCAGGATTACAATAGCTACCTTTACAAGTGCAGCAACCTTCAATAACTTCAGGGAGATTACGAAAGAAGATGCTGATGAACTCCTCAAAGGAGTGGCTATCGCAGTCATAGGGCCTGTTACTGTAGAAGCGATTAAAAAGACAGGGCTTAAGGTTGATATAATGCCCAAAGAAGCAACTATCGAGGCTCTTGTAGATGAGATAATAAAATGGGTAGAAGAACAGAGGAGAAGAACTAAAGAAGAGAATGCAGGAGATACTTAATGAGCCTTCCTGAAGTAGACACCATCATCTTTTTCTTCATTAACAGAGACCTCGAGAATAGACTTTTTGATATACTCATGCCTTTTATCACAAGCAAGGCATATCTCCTGTTTCTCCCTTTCATAGTATTTTTCTTTTTAAAAGATAGAAAACGGACAATTATTGTCCTGACAATTGGCCTTGCCTCTTTAGCCCTTTCTGATTGGGGTTCACATATGCTAAAGCACGTTTTTGAAAGGCCACGACCATGCAATACACTCGACGGTGTCCATCTCCTTGTTGGCTGTAGCAGATCTTATTCATTGCCTTCAAACCATGCAGTAAATGCATTTGCCTTTGCATTGCCATTCTATCTCTTGTTCAAAAACAAGATACGATATGCCTTTGTGATCATTGCATTCACTGTTGCTTTTTCGCGGGTCTATGTTGGTGTTCATTATCCTTCTGATGTTCTTGTCGGAGCATTGTTCGGTATCATGATTGCTCTATTTGTTGTGAATTTATACAATTACTCCTATACCCGCTACAAAGAAAAACCACACACAACGATACTTTTTATTTTTCTTCTTTCTATAAGCCTCTTCCGTATCTACTACATAACACAGGGCCCTCTTGACCTCAGCCCGGATGAAGCACATTACTGGGAGTGGTCACGCAGACTCGATTGGAGTTATTACTCAAAGGGACCAATGATCGCATATCTCATTTATATGAGCACATCCATATTCGGAGATAGTGTTTTTGGTATCAGAATAATGGCTGTTTTCTTCTCTGCACTCAGCAGTATTTTCCTTTACATTCTTGGAAAGAGACTTTATGACGAACAGGCAGGACTCTTTTCAGCCATTTTGATTCAGATCATCCCTTTGTTCTCTGCATTCGGTATCTTATTCACAATAGATTCGCTCTTTATCTTTTTCTGGATACTGTCTTTACTTTTCTTCTATCGTTCAATGTTCAATGTTCAACGTTCAACAACAAACTCTTCACTTATTACTCATCACTCATCACTGATGTACTGGGTTCTCCTCGGCATATCCATCGGTTTAGGTCTCCTCACAAAATACACCATGGCATTGTTCTATCCTGCTGCAATTTTATTTTTGTTGCTCTTGAAGGAGCAAAGGAGAGTATTTCTCACAAAAGGTCCTTATATCGGATTTCTTATCAGCCTCATTGTTTTCTTTCCTGTGATAATCTGGAACGCACAACATGACTGGGTTACATTCAAACACACTGCCGGTCAGGTGCACATGACAAATGGTGTTCAACTATCCTTAAAAAGTTTCTTTGAGTTCCTCGGTTCACAACTTGGTGTTATAACCCCTTTTTTATTTATCATTATGGGAGTCTCTCTATGGAAACTCAGAAATCAATGTGAAGGTGCTTTTTTATTCTGGTTTTCAATCCCTATCATTGCCTTTTTTCTATTAAAAAGTATTCAGGGGAAGGTGCAGGCAAACTGGGCACTTCCAGGATATATAACAGGTATTGTTGCTTTTTCTGCGTATTCCGTAAAAAAATTTTATACTGAAGGAAAAAGTATGAAATTTTTCATTGTGACCGCAGTCCTTTTATCGGTCATTGCAACTTCTGTTGGACATTATTCTTCTCTCCTCAATCTTCCCGGAAAAATGGATCCGACAAACAGGATACGCGGCTGGAAAGAGCTTGGAGCAGAAGTAACAAAAATATATGAAGGAATGTCTGCAATACGGCCCACATTTATATTTTCTGACGGGTATCAAATGTCGAGTGAACTTGCATTTTATGTAAAAGGTCATCCTGTCACTTATTGTATTAACCTTGGCCGCAGGATGAACCAGTATGACCTCTGGCCCGGATTTAATAATCTTCTTCACTATGATGCGATTTTTGTTAGAATAGGCGATGCTGTGCTACCCGATCAAATAGCTCATGCCTTTGAAAAGGTTGAGAAAAGAGTGTTTACGGTTTATACTAAAGAAAAATCACGCAAAATAAGGGATTATTCACTATTCCTCTGTTATGATTTTAAAGGAATAAAAGAAGAAAAACCGGGGAGCTATTGATGACTCTCTCTATAGTCATACCTCTTTACAACGAAGAAGAAAACATTCATATTCTTTATGAAAAACTCAAGGCGTCACTTGACCTTCTCAAAATGGAATATGAGATACTCTTTGTAGATGATGGCAGCACTGACAGGACGCTCTCTATTCTCGAGGAGATCCAGGCTAAAGATAAAAGCGTTGTTGTGCTGAGTCTAAGGCGAAATTTCGGGCAGACCGCAGGATTTGCTGCAGGATTTGACTTTGCACGCGGGGATGTTATTATCACAATGGACGGTGATCTCCAGAATGACCCTGCAGACATTCCGAAACTTCTTGACCTTATAAAAGACCATGACCTTGTGAGCGGCTGGAGAAAAAAGAGAAAAGACCCATTCTTCACAAGAAGGCTTCCCTCTATTATTGCAAACTGGCTCATAAGTAATGTGACTGGTGTAAAACTTCATGACTATGGATGCTCCCTTAAGGCATACAGGAGGGATGTAATAAAAAATCTAAAACTCTATGGCGAAATGCACAGGTTTATTCCAGCTATTGCGAGCTGGTATGGTGTGAGAGTTGCAGAGGTTGAAACCGTACACTATCCGAGACTACGGGGAAAATCAAAGTATGGTATCTCACGCACAATAAAAGTGGTGCTGGATTTGATTACTGTAAAATTTCTTCAGAGCTTTTCTACAAAACCAATGCAATTTTTCGGTCCTGTGGGCATGATATTTGGTTTCCTCGGTTTTCTCATCTCCCTCTATCTGAGCATAGATAAACTCTTTTTTGGTCATGATATAGGAGGGAGACCGCTCCTTTTGCTTGGTGCCCTCCTCATTATCGTGGGAATCCAGCTTATTGGAATGGGCCTCCTCGGAGAGATGCTCGTGAGAGTCTATCATGAAAGCCAGAGAAAACCAATCTACGTGATCAAGAAGGTTATTGGCCCTGAAATCAAATAAGCTATTTTTTCTTATCCTCAAGCTCGTTATAAGCTCTGTTCTTCTTTATTTTGTCTTGTCGAGAACAGGAGTTGAGCGGGTCCTCTCAACATTGAAAGGGATGAATCCGGCTGCCTTTATTTTTGCAATATTTCTTTATCTATTCGCTCAGTTGTTATCAACATTAAGATGGAGGCTCCTTCTTCCAGGAGTACTCGGGTTAAGAAAGCTCTTTTCCCTCTACATGATAGGTTGCTTCTTTAATACCTTGCTCCCCGGGATTATTGGAGGAGATGCGGTGAAGGCATTTTATCTGTATAAGGCAATAGGGAAGAGCAGTCTTACCATTGCTTCTATTTTCATGGATAGATATCTCGGCTTTACGATGCTGATGGCAATATGCACTGTTGCGTTCCCCTTTGGGTATACCTATCTTCTTGGTTCACGCATAGAATGGCTGCTCCCACTTGTTGTCTTATCCTTCATTATTGCGAGCTTTTTACTCTTTGGCCTGCGTCTCGGTAAGAGCATAAAAATAGTCTCGGGATTTTATGACTATTTCCACGCTTATCGGCATCAAAAAACGATAATTGGAAAGGCTTTGCTTATCTCTGTAATCGTCCAGCTCTCGAATATTTTTGCAGTCTACATCCTTGCACTTGGGTTAGGAGAGCATATCTCTTTTATTGTATTCTTGATCTTTTTACCGCTCATCATTCTATTCACAATGTTGCCAATTTCTATATCCGGCCTCGGTGTAAGAGAAAGTGCATTTGTAGTACTTTTCGGTCTTATTGGTATCAAGCCTGAGATCGCAACTGCTCTCTCTCTCTCGTGGTTTCTCAGCTCAGCTGTCGGCAGTCTTTTGGGTCTCATTGAATATATGAGATACAAAAGGGAAAAAGAGACAGGCTCGGTAACCGGCGGATAGAATATCGTGTTAGCAACTGCATTAAGGACAGGTCTACATATCTGCTCTGCCTGATGTGATTGAGGCTTGTGTTTATCGCTATCTGATAGAGCCACGTCTTAAACGAAGCCTCTTTTCTGAAATCCCTTATCCCATTTATCGCTTTTACAAATGTCTTCTGTGTCAAATCCTTTGCCTCCTCAATAGACCTTCCATCTCCAGCAATGTATCTCTCAACGAGTCTGATGTCTTCTTCCATCTGTTTATTTAGACAAGGAAATAAGAAAAAGGTTTAAATGAATTAGATGTGGCAGGCATAAAATTTTCAGGACTACTTTATTATATCTACACCCATATATGGCCTTAATCCTTCAGGGACCACCACGCTCCCGTCCTTCTGCTGGTAGTTTTCAAGGATTGCGATCACTGTCCGGCCGATCGCAAGGCTTGAACCGTTCAGGGTATGCACAAACTCTGTCCCCTTCTTGCCCTCTCGTTTAAAACGTATAGCTGCCCTTCTCGCCTGAAAATCCTCAAAATTGGAACATGAAGAGATTTCCCTGTATCGTTGCTGGGCAGGGAGCCAGACCTCAAGGTCATATGTCTTTGAGGCAGCAAATCCGAGGTCTCCTGTGCAGAGCGCTATAACTCTGTAGGGAAGTTCAAGTTTCTGGAGGATGTCTTCGGCATCTCTCGTAAGGGATTCAAGTTCATTATAAGAGTCTTCCGGCCTTACAAACTTCACGAGTTCTACTTTATTGAACTGATGCTGCCGTATAAGACCCCTTACATCCTTTCCATATGAACCTGCCTCGCGCCTGAAGCATGGTGTATGGGCTGTATAGTAAATCGGTAACTCCTTTTCGCTCAGGATTTCATTTCTATGGATGTTCGTCACAGAGACCTCTGCTGTGGGTATAAGATACAACTCAGGATCAGAAATGATGAATAGCTCATGGGCAAACTTAGGAAGTTGCCCTGTCCCTGTCATGCTCTCTTTGTTGACAAGTATTGGAGGAAAGACCTCCTTATAACCCTTAGAGACATTTAAATCCAGCATGAAGTTCATCAATGCCCGTTCGAGCTTTGCACCAAGGCCCTTCATCAGGGCAAATCGCGCTCCTGCAATCTTCGATGCCCTTTCAAAGTCAATAATCTCAAGCATTTCTCCAATATCCCAGTGATTCAACGGCTCAAAATCAAATTGCCTCGGCTCGCCCCATCTCCGTATCTCTATATTCTCTGTATCATCCTTCCCAACAGGCACGGATTCATGAGGGATATTAGGGATTATCAATAATGAATCTCTCACCTTTACTTCATACTCATTCAGATAAGTTTCCTGATTCTTTATTGTGTCAGAGAAACTTTTTGCTTCTTGTAATAATTGTGAAACATCTTCTCCCTTTTTTCTCATCACTCCAATCTTTTCAGAAATATCATTCAGTTTCATTCGATGATTATCAACCGCTTTACGTATGTCTTTGCGGGATTTTTCGTTTTTCAGAAAATCGTCAAACACTGAACTGTCATAATTCCTTTTTCCAAGTGCCTTGACCACTTTCTCGGGATTCTCTCTCACAAACCGCACATCAAGCATTCCTGCTTCTCCTTTCAGTTATAATAAACTACTATTTAGTGGGTTGGAAGTCAAGAAATGAAGCAAAAAAACAGACTCCTTGAAATGTACTATACATTATATCGTGCATTTGGGCCTCAGCACTGGTGGCCTGGTGAAACACCGTTTGAGGTTGCTGTTGGTGCGATACTCACACAGAACACAAACTGGGGTAATGTGGAGAAGGCAATCAATAATTTAAAAAAACAGGATGCTCTTTCTGTAATTGCTCTCCACAAAATGTCTGTGAAGAAACTTCCTGACCTCATACGACCTGCGGGTTATTTCAATATAAAGGCGAAGAGGCTTAAGTCTTTTATCAGTTTTCTCATGAATGACTATCATGGAAGTATGAAAAAGATGAGGGATGAAGAAGTGAAAACCTTACGGGTAAAACTCCTCAGGGTGAATGGCATTGGTCCTGAGACAGCAGACTCAATCCTCCTTTATGCCCTTGAAAAACCTGTCTTTGTCATAGATGCCTACACAAAAAGAGTTCTCTCAAGGCATGGTATTATAGAACATGAGAGACCTTATGAAAAATATCAGGAACTTTTCCACTCATCCCTGAAAGAAGATGTGAAGCTCTTTAATGAATATCATGCCCTTTTTGTCAGAGCCGGTAAAACATTCTGCAAACGTAAAATCCCGCTTTGTGAGAAATGCCCTTTAAGGAATATACTATGGCTTACCTGATATTGAGAATAATGATAAACGCCCTTTCTATAGTCGCTGCTGTGAAGTTTGTAGATGGCATAACATTTTCCGGCGAGTGGTGGAAGATGATAATAATCGGCGCACTATTCGGGCTCATGAATTCATTTATAAAACCGATTGTGATGCTCTTCACCCTTCCATTCATCATCTTCACACTCGGTCTTTTTACCTTAATAATCAATACCCTGATGCTTACCCTCACTTCCTTTCTTTCGGATTCTCTCAATCTTGGCCTTGAGATAAAAGGCTTCTGGCCTGCTTTCTGGGGTGCCCTCATTATAAGCATAGTGAGCATGCTCCTTTCATGGCTTACCGGCGCAAAGAGAATTACGTATTACAGAGACTCCAATAGATAACAAGGATAGACCACAAAACAGAGGAATTCACTTAAATGGAAAATTTCAAACTCACTACTTCTTTTTCTCCAAAAGGTGACCAGCCAAAGGCCATAAAAGAGCTTACAAAGGGCATCAAAAAAGGGCTCACACACCGGGTGCTCTTAGGTGTAACCGGTTCTGGTAAGACATTCACCATCGCAAATGTGATTGCCAATGTTCATAAGCCTGCCCTTGTCATTGCACATAATAAGACTCTTGCTGCACAGCTTTATGGAGAATTTAAAGAACTCTTTCCAGAGAATGCTGTTGAGTTCTTTGTCAGCTACTATGATTACTATCAACCTGAGGCGTATATCCCCACAACTGACACATACATAGAGAAAGATGCTCTCATAAATGATGATATAGACAGGATGCGACATTCCGCCACAAGGGCTGTTCTCGAAAGAAGAGACACGATTGTTATTGCTTCTGTATCCTGCATTTACGGCATCGGCTCACCACAGGACTATATGGACATGCATCTGGTTGTAGAAGAGGGGATGCGGACTGAGCGCGATGAAATATTGAGGAAACTGGTTGAGATGCAATATACGCGTTCAGATACTGAATTCAGACGAGGGACATTCAGGGCAAGGGGTGATATTGTAGGGGTCTATCCATCTTTTTCACTGGATAAAGGAATACGTATAGGGTTTTTTGGTAATGATATTGATGCACTCCATGAGTTTGACCCTTTAACAGGTGAAAGAATAAGAAAGTTAGAGAAAATTTCCCTTTTCCCAAACAGTCACTGGATTACACCAAGGGAAAGGCTTGGGCCAGCCTTAAAGGGAATAGAAAAAGAAATGGAAGAAAGGATTGACTATTTTTTGAAAGAGGGAAAGACACTTGAGGCACAGAGGATTGAACAAAGAACACGATTTGATTTAGAGATGCTCAGGGAATTCGGCTAT
>JAGVMY010000021.1 GCA_020053565.1 Thermodesulfovibrionales bacterium | reverse complement strand
CTGAGGGTCAGATTTGATGCAGGACTCAATGTGCTTACAGGTGAGACAGGCGCAGGAAAGACTATAATTATTGATGCCCTGAGCCTTGCACTCGGGAGCAGAGCACAGTCGGATTTAGTCAGAGCAGGAGAAAAGGAGGCAATTGTTCAGGCCTATTTTGAAATAGAGAGAGACAGCAAACTTCCTGACATTGGCATTGATATATCACATGACCTTATACTGAGGAGATCAATTTCTCTCACAGGGAAGAGCAGGGCATATATAAATGACACGATGGTAAACATCCAGAGTCTTTCCGAAATTGGTAAATTTCTTGTCGATATTCACGGTCAGCATGAACACCAGAGCCTTATGTCTGTTGATACACATAGACTCCTTCTTGACGCATATGGCAGACTCCGTGACCACATTGAAAAGGTAGAATCCCTTTATCACGAAGTTCAGGCACTGAAAAAAGAAGCTGATGAGTTAACACAAAAGATAAAGGAAAGGGCACACAGGCTTGACCTTCTCAGGTTTCAGATTCATGAAATAGACGCAGCCTCTCTGAGACATGGCGAGAAAGAGGAGTTGAGTGAAGAGAAGAAAATCCTGTCGAACCTGAGCAGGTTAAATGAATTAACAGAGGCAGCCTATTCAATACTCTATAGCTCAGAAGGCTCGTGTATGGAAAAGTTTTCATCTGTAGTCTCAAAGGCAAGAGAAATGGCATCTATAGACCAGAGTATATCGAATACATTGAATGTGCTTGAATCAGCCCTTCCACTCATAGAAGAAACAGTAATCTCCCTGAGAGGATGCAAAGATAAATATAACATTGATCCTGAAAAGCTCACTGAAATCGAAGAGAGGCTTGAATTAATCAAGAGGCTTGAGAGGAAGTATGGCGAGGGGATAGACACAATTTTCAGGTACAGGGTTGAAGCAGAAAAAGAACTCAAGGGACTCGAGCTTTCAGACGAAAGACTGGACTCGATAGAAGCAGAACTAAAAGTAAAAGAAGAGATGCTCGTCAATGCTGCACGTTCCCTCTCTGAAAAAAGAAAAAAGATAGCGAGAAAGATAGAAGAACTCGTTGAAAATGAACTCAGGGAACTCGCATTTGGTAATGCTGAGTTCAGAATAGATATAAGCCAGGAAGCTCTCACATCTCATGGCCTTGATAGAGTGGAGTTTATGTTTTCAGCAAACCCCGGGGAGCCTCCCAAGCCACTTGTAAAAATCGCTTCAGGCGGGGAGCTTTCAAGGGTTATGCTTGCTCTGAAGGGTATCCTTGCCGATGTTGACAATATACCCATTCTTATATTTGATGAAGTTGATGCAGGTATTGGAGGAAAAACTGCTGAAAGTGTTGGTATGAAACTCAAGACAATATCAAATAAACACCAGGTACTCTGTACCACTCACCTTCCACAGATCGCATATCTCGGAGATTTTCATATTAAAATAGAGAAGAGACAGAAAGATGGAAGGGTGTGTGTAGAAGTGACAGAGCTTTCAGGCAAGGAAAGACAGAATGAGATCGCACGGATGCTGAGCGGGAGGATAACGGAAGTATCTCTTAAGCATGCACGTGAATTACTTGGAAGTACTCAATGAAAGGGATGATTGTCATAGACAGAGATATGTGTAAAGGGTGCACCTATTGTGTTGATGCATGCCCGACAGGTGTAATCATTATCGAGAACATATTTAACGGCATGGGTTATTTCCCTGCACGTCCAGAACATCTTGATAAATGCACGGGGTGCGCTATGTGTGCGCAGATGTGCCCTGAAATAGCAATAGAAGTTTACAGAGAAGAAAAAAAGTGACAAAGAAATTTGCAATAGGCATAGACCTCGGTGGTACACACCTCAGGGTGGCTATAGTCTCGAGAGATGGAGATGTGGTTAAAAAGATAAAGGAACCAATATCCGAAGAGATACTTGATTCAATCCTCAGGTCAGTGAGCATTCTGTTTTCTGATGAGGTTGCAGGAATTGGCCTTGGTATTGCAGGCCTTATTGACAGAGAAGGTGGGAATGTATTAATCTCACCGAATCTCCCTGCGATAAAGGGACTTAACCTTGTAAGTGAAATAAAAGGGAGGTTCAGGGTACCGGTATTCATTGAGAATGATGCGAATGTTGCAGCATTTGGAGAAAACTGGGTTGGTGCGGGAAAAGAGTTCTCAAGCTTTTTCCTTTTTACCCTCGGCACAGGGATAGGAGGCGGGATAATACAGGACAAAAAGCTCCTCAATGTGGCAGCAGAGGTCGGTCATATGACCATCAATGCGAATGGGAATAAGTGCCACTGTGGTAATTCTGGTTGTCTCGAGTCGTATGCATCTGCAAATGCAATACTCTCAAAGGCGGTAGCTGCACTTGAAGAAGGCAGGGAAAGTATGTTAACCGAATTCCGCAGCGGGAATTTTTACAAAATTACACCCGAGGATGTCTACAGAGCAGCACTTGATGGTGACATTTTCGCCAGAGAGATACTGAAAGACGCAGGGAAATATCTTGGCATCGGGGTAGCGAATATCATCAACCTGATAAGTCCTGATGCAATCATTTTTACAGGTGGTCTCACAGGGGCCTGGGATATATATATCCAGGAAGCAATAAAAGAGGCATCAAAAAGGGCATTTAAAGAACTTTTTGATAAAGTAAAAATTGTACCTTCTTTACTCAGGGATGATGCCGGACTTATTGGCTCAGCAGGTCTTGTATTTAAGAGTAAAGCATTTGAGGTTCCATCTCAATGAAAAAAAATAAAAAAAGACTGATATGGGAATATGCAAAGGCTATTATCACGGCACTACTCCTTGCACTCCTGATAAGAGCGTATATAATACAGGCATTTAAAATTCCCTCTGGCTCAATGGTTCCCACACTTATTGTAGGTGATCATTTGCTCGTCAACAAGTTCATATATGGCACCAAGATTCCTTTTTCTGATAAACGGAATTTAGCAATCAGGAAACCAGAAAGAGGGGATATAATAGTTTTTAAATATCCCGAGGATCCCAAAAGAGATTTTATAAAAAGGGTTATTGGCACAGAGGGGGACACGTTAGAGGCGAGGGATAAAATTGTGTACGTGAATGGAAAAGCAGATGAAGAACCTTATGTATTCCATGCAGACAACACTATCAGACCAAAGGGAAATGATTCAAGGGACAACTTCGGCCCATTACAAGTACCGAAAGATAAGGTCTTTGTTATGGGAGATAATCGTGATCAGAGTTACGATAGCAGGTACTGGGGTTTCGTTGATATAAATGAAATAAGGGGCAAGGCACTTATTATCTATTGGTCCTGGGATACCAACAAATGGCTTAGGTTTAACAGGATAGGGAGGTTGATAAATTGAAAAAGGCAATTTTTTGGCTTGTAATCCTTGCACTTCTTGTATACTCGGGGTTTCAATTCGGCATGCCATACTACCGATATACAGCGTTAAAAACCGATGCAAAAGAGATTGCAAGGATTAGTCTCGGGGAAGTTGAAAAGACAAGGGCACAAATTTTTCTGAGAGCTCAAGAGCTTAATGTTCCAATTGAAGAAAAAGAGATTGTGGTCACAAGGACAGATACGTTGGTACGGGTGAAGGTGTCATGGTCAGAATCAGTTAACCTATTCGGGATTTACCAGAAGACATTGAATTTTACAGTAAATATACAGGAGTGATTTGTTTACCGGAATTATAGTAGAAATGGGTGAGGTAGCTGCATTGGAAAGGAGTGCAGGTATTCTCCACCTTTCTATTAAAGCAAAAGAGATTATTAAAGACATGATCATAGGTGACAGTATTTCCATCAACGGTGTATGTCTTACTGCAGTCGAGGTAAAAGGTGATACGATAAGGTTTGATCTTTCTGATGAGACCCTCAGGTCTACAAATCTCGGTCAGTTGAGGACTGGCAACCGTGTTAACCTCGAGCCTTCTTTACGGCCTGATTCGAAACTTGGTGGTCATTTTGTCCTGGGACACGTGGATGATACAGGCAGAATTAAGTCAAAAGTGGATAGAGGAGATGCCTTTAAGGTTGAGATAGAGGCGCCTGCAGAAATAATACACTTTCTCGTTGAAAAAGGGTCAGTCTCTGTAGATGGAATAAGCCTTACCGTTGTTGATATACTAAAAGATAGCTTTACCGTGGTGATTATTCCACACACAGCAAGAAATACAACGATAGGATTTAAAGGTCCTGGTGATACCGTGAATATTGAGGTGGATATTATTGGAAAGTATGTTGCACGTTTTTTAAATAAAGAAACGAGCAAAGATTCAAGGTTGATGAAGACCCTGATGGAAGGGGGATATATTAAGTAAAATTTAAAATGTAAAAATAAAAAGTTACAATGACAGACTAAAATTCAAAAATGTTACATTTTGAATTAAAAAAGGATGAGAAATGGAGAAGTATAAATTCAATATAATTGATGAAGCCCTGGACGATATCGCAAAAGGCAGAATGGTTATCCTTGTTGATGATGAGGATAGAGAAAATGAGGGCGACCTTTGTATGGCGGCAGAGAAGGTCACACCAGAGGCGATCAATTTTATGGCAAAGTATGCAAGGGGACTCATTTGCCTTTCACTCACTCCAGAACGTGTAGGAGAACTGAATCTCCCGATGATGACTGATGATAACACCTCACCATTTGGTACTGCCTTTACTGTCTCGATAGAAGCAAAAAAGGGAGTCACCACAGGCATATCAGCAGCAGACAGGTCAAAAACAATACTGACTGCGATTGATCCTAAGACAAAATCGGAAGACCTTGCAAGGCCTGGTCATGTATTCCCACTGAAGGCTAAACCAGGAGGCGTGCTTCAAAGGGCAGGCCAGACAGAAGGCTCTGTTGATTTATCAAGGCTTGCAGGACTTTATCCCGCAGGGGTTATCTGTGAAATAATGAATGATGATGGCACAATGGCAAGGGTTCCTGAACTCATAGAGGTTGCAAGGAAACATAATCTAAAGATAATCACGGTAAAGGACCTTATCAAATACAGGATGAGGACAGAGTCATTTGTGAAAAGATTTGCAACGGTTAAACTTCCCACTGAGTATGGTGGTGAGTTCACTGCCATTGCCTTTACCAACGAAGTAGATAGCAATATCCATATTGCCCTGGTGAAGGGTGAGATCAAGCCGGAGGATGAGGTGCTGGTCAGGGTACATTCCCAGTGTTTTACAGGGGATGTGTTTGGTTCAAAGAGATGCGACTGTGGAGAGCAGCTCCATAGAGCAATGGAGATGGTGAGGAAAGAAGGCAAGGGGGTTATCCTCTACATGAGGCAGGAAGGCAGGGGCATTGGTTTGATCAATAAACTGAAGGCTTATGAACTCCAGGATAAGGGTCTTGACACAGTTGAGGCAAATATCAAACTCGGTTTCAAGCCTGACCTCAGAGACTATGGGATAGGTGCGCAGGTACTCGTGAACCTCGGGGTGAGAAAGATGAGACTCATGACGAACAATCCCAAAAAGATTGTAGGACTCGAAGGGTATGGTCTGAAGGTAGTGGAAAGGGTTCCTATAGAGGTAAAGCCACATGAAAGAAATATTGCCTATCTTGAGACCAAGAAGAAGAAACTTGGGCATATATTGAATAATGTGTAGATATTAACATGAACAATTGTATTATTTGGGTTAAGAATGGAGGGTTTTATGAATATTATCGAGGGTGAGCTTCAGGCCAACGGATTACGGTTTGGTATAATTGTGAGCAGGTTTAATGATTTCATTACGAGCAAATTGCTCGACGGTGCCCTTGACGCTTTATTGAGACACGGCGCTCTTGAAGAAGATATAAACATTATCAGAGTTCCAGGCTCGTTTGAAATCCCGATGATTGCCAGAAAAATGGCATTGAAAGGGACATATAATGCAATAATATGTCTCGGGACAGTGATAAGAGGTGCAACACCACATTTTGAATATATTGCTGCAGAGGTATCAAAAGGTATTGCATCAGCGTCTATGGAGACAGGAGTGCCTATAGCATTCGGCATCATCACATCAGATACCATAGAACAGGCTGTGGAAAGAGCTGGTATGAAGAGTGGCAATAAAGGATGGGATGCAGCGATCACCGCTATTGAAATGGCACAACTCCTTAAGAAGTTATGAGGTACGAGCAACGAGCAACGAGTAACGAGCAAAATAAAAACGTCAAACTCATAACTTATAACTCTGAACTCAGAATTAAACTCATTGCTCCCGCCTTGGCGGGCTCATTGCTCATTGCTGCTGTATGAAGCGTCGCAAGGCAAGAGAATACGCTCTGCAGATGCTATTCCAGCTTGATTTCAAAGTAGAAAAATTAGAGAACAGAGATCTTGAAGCATTCTGGTCTGACAAAAAAGAGAATACAGAAGTGAAGAAGTTTGCGGAAGAGCTTGTGAGAGGCACTGTGAATAAACTTAACGAGATAGATTCGATGATTGGAAAGGCTGCAGAAAACTGGGTAGTACAGAGGATGTCTGCAGTTGACAGGAATATATTAAGATTCGCTGCTTATGAGATACTTTACATGAAAGATATTCCATCTGCGGTGACAATAAATGAGGCAATAGAGATCGCAAAAAAATTCTCTTCGGGAGAGTCAGCTCCCTTTATCAATGGTGTTCTTGACCGACTTGCAAAAGAAGTGGGTAAGGCCTGATGCACTATGCAGTGCTTTCTGACGTCCACTCAAACCATGAGGCCCTCGAGGCTGTACTCAACGATGTAGATAAAAAGCAGATAGAGGATATATTATTTCTCGGAGATGCAGTCGGATACGGTCCTGATCCGAATGAATGCATAGAACTCCTTATAAAGAGATGTAAAATCCTCCTCGCAGGTAATCATGACTGGGGAGTTCTCGGGCTCACAGATATCTCATACTTTAATGCATATGCACGTGCTGCAATACTGTGGACAAAAAGTGTGCTTACAGAAAAGAATAGTAAATCACTCAAATTATTCCCTGTGAAAAAAGATATGAAGAAAGGAGATATTCTCCTTGTGCATTCAACTCCAAAGGAGCCTGAAACATGGCATTATCTCAGCACACTCTGGGATGCGGAAATAAATTTCCAGTATTTTGAAAATCAATTCTGTTTCCTCGGGCATAGCCATCAACCGTTTATTATAGAGAGGCTTCCGTCAGGAGAGATGGTTACCCATAAAGAGTCAGCCTCAATACGGAAGAGCGGACGATACATAATAAATGTAGGAAGTGTCGGACAGCCACGCGATGGTGATCCAAGGGCATGCTATGCGATTATCGATGACGAGAATATAGAGACAGTGAGAGTTCCTTATGATGTTGAAGCTGTACAAAATAAGATGAGAAAAGAAGATCTCCCTGAATTACTTATAGAAAGACTTTCAGTAGGAAGATAACACTACCTTTGCGCAAGATAAGCCACATCATCTGTTTTAACTTCATTGATATGGTATAATTTATAAATTGGATAAAATTTGAGGAGGATTCCTTCTGGTTAATAATCAAAAGCTCTATTTAATTCTTGCGCTGCATAACCATCAACCTGTAGGAAATTTTGATTACGTATTGGAAGAATCTTACGGAAAGGCATACCTGCCTCTTCTCAAAATACTTAACCGGTATCCCTCACTAAAGTTCGTACTTCATTATTCAGGCAACCTTCTGTCATGGCTTGAAAAAAGACATCCAGAATCCTTCGAAATGATACAGGCACTTGTTCGTGCAGAAAGAGTAGAGATACTCTCAGGCGGGTTTTACGAACCAATACTCTCTGTTATCCCGGAGCGTGACAGGGTGCTACAGATAAAGGAACTTTCAGGGTATATCAAAAAACATCTTGGCTATTCACCAAAAGGTATGTGGCTGGCAGAAAGGGTATGGGAACCACATATGCCAAAGCATATCTCCTTCGCAGGCATTGACTATGTACCGGTTGATGATTACCACTTCAAGCTTTCAGGTCTCGAGGAGGGTGATCTTTTGGGATATTATGTGACAGAAGAAGAGGGTCACAAGCTGAGTGTATTTCCCGGAAGCGAGAGACTGAGATATTACATACCATTCAAGAACATTGATGTAATCTTTTCTTACTTCAGAGAGATATATATGAGAGGCGGTAGTCCACTGCTCACTATGGCAGATGACGGAGAAAAATTTGGTGTGTGGCCTGAAACCTATACGCACTGTTATGAAAATGGGTGGCTTGAGAGATTCTTTAATGCACTTATAGAAAATTCTGACTGGATAGAGACGACAACGTTTAGTGAATATTACTCGAAATTCCAACCAATAGGAAGGGTATATCTTCCCACTGCATCATACAGGGAGATGGGTGAGTGGGTGCTCCCTCCTGAACGTGCACTGGATTATGAGCATATATTGACCGAGATGCAAAAGTTAATTGGAGACAAGGCAAAAAGCCTTTTGAGAGGAGGGATCTGGCGATCCTTTTTTGTGAAATACCCGGAGTCAAATCACATCCAGAAAAGAATGTTCCAGATAAGCAAAAAGGTACACAACGCAATAGGAAAATCAAAAATCAAAAGTCAAAAGTCAAAAGAAACTGCAGACTCATTATTGCACGAACTGTGGAGGGGTCAATGTAATGATGCATACTGGCATGGCATCTTCGGAGGACTGTATCTGCCACATCTGAGGTCATCTCTGTACCGTCATCTTCTGAGAGCAGAGTGCATAGCCGAAGGCATGCTTCATGAAAAATTAACTGTAGAACAGTCTGATTTTGATTGTGATGGGTTTGAAGATATTACTATCAGTACAGGAGATATTACATTCACAATAACAGAGCAGGGTGGCAGTATGACAGAGCTCTCTTTGAAAAAGAAAGGTATTAATCTGTTTGATATCCTCACAAGGAGGCCTGAGGCTTACCATTCAAAGATAACACAGGCATCAGCCGCTCATTCAGGTGAGACCAAAACTATTCATGAACAATTCATAGTAAAAGAAACGGATATTACTGATTACATGGTATATGATAACTATAGGCGGGCTTCGCTTCTTGACCATTTCCTGCCACTTAATACAGTTCTCGATGATATGATGCGTTCGGAGTATGAAGAACTCAGCGACTTCATCGAAGGTATCTATTCATTTAAAAAATTTAAAAAAGGAAATACAATTACTGTTGCTCTCTTAAGAGAGGGCTTGGTAAGTGGCAATTCCCTTAAGGTAGAAAAAACATTAAGACTTATCGAACCCCTGAAACTGGGTATTCATTATCAGATTAATGGAATATTTTCAGGACTGTTTGCTATAGAGTTTAATATCTCCTTTCTCGGCTCTCCCTACCCGTCAATTATTGTGAATGATAAAAAAATTCCAATAAGAGGCAAAGGAACTCATAAAGGGACTAAAGAGTTTTCTATTAAAGATGAGTTTTTAAATCTCAGGGTTGGTTATAATTTTGATGAGGAGATAGATCTCTGGCACTATCCTGTCGAAACGATATCCCTGTCAGAAAAGGGTGTGGAGAGAATCTATCAAGGGACTGCATTTCTCTTTGTGAAGAAATGTGATTTTAGTGATGAGAAAAGGTTAGGGTTCACTATAGAATTTTCCCATGACTCGTAAAGTCTTAAACTCGAAGAGGAGAACAACAAACAAGAGATGAAACAAGATACAAGTCAGAGAATACAAAGCAAAGGGATATTCGCAAAGATTATAAAAATCAGCGCTCTTTTCTCTCTACTCTTTGCTCTATGCTCTTCTGCCATTGTGTATGCTGATGATACACCGCTTCACAAAATGCGGGATGAGGTGATTTCTTATTTCAAACCCATGACAGGAAAAGTCACAATGGTTGAAGGCAAAAAAGTTGTTTTTACCCTCGGTGCAAAGGACAATGTGAAGACAGGCATGCGATTCAGTATACTGAGAGAAGGGATTCCTTTTATACACCCTGTGACAAAAGAGCCATTGGGGAAATTAGAGTCCTCTATCGGGAAGCTTGAGGTAAAAGAGGTAGGCCCTGACCAGTCAACAGGGTATATTATTACAGGTGATGCAAAAGAAGGAGATAAAATCAGAATATCAGAGTCGAAAGTGAGCATGCTCTTCTGCCAGTCAAATGATATTGACTGGTATGTAGCCGACTCACTTTACAGAGTACTCAAGGAAACAGGAAGATTTAATATGATTGATACGGATATCGAGACAGATAACCCGTCAAAGGTTATTGAAGAGGCAAAAAAACTGAAAGCAGAAGTCGCCCTTCTTGTAACCGCAAAGGCAGGAGAATCAGGAACCCTTCTCACACAAAGACTTTTCTGGGCAAATGACAGCATGAAGTTTTCTGAGATGGAGGCAAAGGTCGATGTTGCCTATGCGAAAAAACTGAGATTTGGTGAGGAATTATTCATATCTCAGACAGGAGAGGCATGGTTACAGTTCGACATGCCCTATGGTGCACGATTTATCACAATAGGTGACATTGATGGTGACGGGAAACAGGAGATTTTGCTCAGCACAGGGAAGGATATCAGGGTCTACACGCCTGGTATAGACCTCCAGCCTGCCCTTGGCGGAGTCCAGATAAAGGGATATGGGAGCGATGACCATTTATGGGTTGATACTATTGATCTCAATAAAAATGGAAGAGATGAGGTAATCATCACCTCATTGAGTGGAG
>JAGVMY010000057.1 GCA_020053565.1 Thermodesulfovibrionales bacterium | reverse complement strand
TTTGTAAAACCCTGCGGCGGAGGGATTTCTCTGAGTGCATTTGATGAATTTGATATTCCAAAATCCCTTATAAAAAAAGAGGTGAGAAGTATTCGGCTTGTCTCACCCTTTGGCGAAAAGCTTGATATAGAATTAAAAGGCGGAAGTCTTGCAATTACTGAGAGAGGAGAGTTTGACAGAGCACTGAGGAATGTGGCAGAAGAGCACGGTGCACATGTAATAGAAGGAGAATTTAACGGGATTACATTAAACAATACCACATACAGAGTTGAGGCAACTGTTGGCGGGGAAAGAATCGAAATAGTTTCAGAATATGTCATTGCTGCTGATGGTGTAAACTCGAGGGTGAGGAAAGCTCTTGGAATAAAACCATCTCCATCCTTTTTTACAGTATCTGAGAAGATAAAAGAAGTAAAAACAGATTGTTGTGAGTTTTGGTTTGGTTTTTCACATGCACCAGGTCTTTATTCATGGATATTTCCATCGAGAGAGGGTGTTTCAGCTGGTACAGGTTGTTTCGAACCAGGGGAAATAAATGACCTCTTCAAAAGATTCGCAGAGAGACGGCAGATAAAATCAGAAGGTCTAAAGAGAATATACAAAGTTCCAATATGGAAAGGTGATTTATATAATAAGGGTAAGATTATTTTTGCAGGTGATGCCGCAGGTCAGGTATTGCCCCTTAGTTATGAGGGTATTTATTATGCAATGAAAGCCGGAGAGCTTGCTGCAAGAGCTATAATAGAAGAACAGGCAGATGAGTATAAAAGAATGTGGAAAGCAAGCTTTCAGAAAAAATTTTTCCTTATGGACAAGCTCAGAAACTATTTTCTAAAAAATGATTCCTTTACAGAGAAGCTTGTTGCATTGCATAGAAGGCCTGAGGTTCAGGAGGCATCAATGAGACTCTGGCTCAGGAAAGACAGCAGCAGAGAAAGCCTTCAGAGTTATGTAAAGCTTTTTAGGAAATTCCTGATTTGACATTAAATAGATTTTTTGCATATTCCATAGTTGTACACACTATCTTCATAATTGCTGCACTGTCAATTGTGCCTCCAGCTAAAAAAATCAGCGGAAGAGAATTTCTTGCAAGGCTAGTGTCTCCTGAGGAAATATCTTTATCTGAAAAAACGAGTAGACCAGCCATAAAGCCACTGCCTGTAATTCCTGCTGTTCCTAAAGTAAAGCCTCGAATTCATAGCAGACCTGGTGCCACCACACCTACACCCGTAACAAAAGGAATTTCTCCCTCTGTATCTGAACAGGGGAAAGGAATCCAGAGTCCGGAGATAAAAGGGAGACCTGGAATCGGGGGAAATGTATATGAACCTCCAAAGCTATCAGACAGGGATAAACTTTTCGATAGAGGAATTATCGGTAACCTCGCAAAGAAAGAGGATAAAGAAAAAAAGGAAAAAGACACTGCAATCACATTTGACACAAAAGAATACCGATTCCTGATATATAACAAAAGATTAAAAGAAAAGATAGAAAGCATCTGGATTTATCCTCCAGATGCATTAGCACATGGAATTTACGGAGATCTGATTATACAATTTACTATAAAGAAAAATGGCAAATTGGGAGCAGTCGAACTCGTAAGAACATCAGGTCACAGAAACTTAGACGATGCTGCGATGAGAGCGCTTAAGGAAGCTGACCCATTCTGGCCTCTGCCAGATGAGTGGGGCATGGATACCTATACAATAGTGGGTCATTTCATTTATGCTATTTACGGCTATTACCTAAGGTAAATATAATAATTCAACAGTCAAAAATCTTTAGTATTTTTACTGAAAACTAACGACTATCAACTAAGAGCTCATCTATGGGACCAAGACTTTATCTTAAAATAGGTGATGTAGTCACGCATAAACATTATATCGCATGGGGATTGGGGGAGGTTATCGAAGAAAAACATTCAACCTTACCCGGTGGGTTATGTCTTGTGAGAGTGTTATTTGAGGATGGTATAGAAAGGGCATTTATCAATGATCTTGATAATGAATGCTGTTGTTATTATGCAGGAATAAAATTGCGTGGACTTTAAGAATTAGGTTAAGTATTTTCTATAACGCACTATTATAAAAGAATTTTCTTGACAAAATAATCCCCTAATGGTTTAATTTCCTTGATGGGTCCCTTAACTGGTCTTATTGAGGAAGAGAGTCCTTCTATTCTTGTTGTTGACGACGTGCAGTCAAACCTTGAGCTTATGGAGGCAATCTTTCTAGGCGAAGGCTACAGGGTTCATGCTGCACTAGGGTCGCATAGTGCATTTAATATATTCATGAAATGTACTGTTGACCTTGCTGTGCTTGATGTGATGATGCCAGGGGTTGATGGCTTTGAGTTATGCAGGAGATTCAAAGAAATATCAAGAAATATGAGGTCGTTGTCATTGGATTTGGTTTCAGGGAATTTGATGCAAGGTTAAATGCCATTGTTCTCAGGGATCAAGACGGAAATCCTTCTGGTTCCATCTTTGTGCTTAAAAACCTGACAGAAGAAAGAGACTTAATGAAGGCCCTTGAGGATAAGACAACAGCACTTGAAGAGCTGAACGAGAACCTTGAAAAGAAGGTAATGGAAAGGACTGAAGAGTTTGAGAAAATAAACAGGGAGCTTGAGCGTGCGAATCAGCTCAAAGGCAGGTTCATCTCAAATATGAGTCATGAACTAAGAACTCCCCTGAATTCTATCATCGGATTCTCTGATGTGCTCCTCGAAAGGACATTCGGTGATCTTAGTGAAAACCAGGAACGTTATGTCAAAAATATATATTCTGCCGGAAAGCACCTGCTTGAACTGATAAATAATGTGCTGGATATTGCAAAAATAGAGGCTGGTAAATGAGATGGTCTATGAGACACTCCCAATTGGTAATATAGTAGATGAAGTTATCAACATAATGAAGCCTCTTGCTGAAAATAAGTTTATCGAGATTGTGGTCTCAATAGGTGAAGGCATCAGCGACGTTACCGCAGATAAGATAAAACTGAAACAAATCTTATACAACCTGCTTTCCAATGCAATAAAATTTACACCTGAAGGCGGCAAAGTAGGGATAACTATAGCAAAGGAAGAAAATATTGACGGGCGTTACCCCTGGGCAATACCAGGGTTGGAATTTGTAAGATTCTCTGTCTGGGACACAGGCATTGGTATAGGGCCTGAAGACAAAGAGAAGATATTTGATGAATTTGAGCAAGCAGATTCATCATTTTCGAGAAAATATGGTGGTGTGGGTCTTGGACTTGCACTCACCAAAAAACTTGTTGAACTCCATGGAGGGAATATCACGTTAGAAAGCACTCTTGGAGAGGGAAGTACATTCTCATTCCTTATACCTGTAACCTCACCTGTTGAACCAGCAAAGCCAGAGGCTGTAGAAGCAGTAAGTCTGACCTTCCCCTGGATGAAGGAAGAGGCACCGCTCATCCTTGTCGTGGAAGATGATTTGCCTACTGCAGAGCTTCTCACTCTCCATCTCACGCAATCAGGGTATAAGGTCGCCCATGCATTTGATGGCCAAGAAGCATTGGAGAAGGCAAAGAATCTGAAGCCGTTTGCCATCACCTTAGATATTATGCTTCCTAAAAAAGATGGGTGGGAGGTACTGCAAGAGCTTAAGAGCGACCAGAAAACAGCTTCAATTCCTGTAATCACCCATTCAATAGTCAATAATAAAGAGCTTGCCTTCGCACTCGGCGCAACAGATTATCTCCTTAAACCCCTCGAAAAAGAGGCGCTCATTTTGAAGCTTGAAGAGATAACTGTTGTCAAAGGCCGGAAGGTACTTCCAATCTCTGTCTTGATAATAGAATCAGAGGATAAAGTGACAAACTATCTTAAAGAGATATTTGAGCCTCAGGGATTTCTTATGTATACTGCACCTAATGGAAAGAGAGGAGTAGAGCTCGCAACAGCATTAAGGCCAGGTGTCATATTGCTTGATTTCACACTTCCTGATATGCTCTGTTTTGATGTAATAAAGGATATAAAAGACAATCCCTCAACAAAAGACATCCCTATATTTATACTCACTGAAAGAGATATACCTGTTGAGGATAGAATCAGCCTTGTAGGTAAGATAGAAAGAATTGTCCAGAAGCAAGCCTTTAACACTAAGGCATTGGTGGGACATATAAAAGAACTTGAGATGCTTTATCCGAGAAGGGCGGGGCTGATAGATGAGCTTACAGGGCTTTTCAGCCATAGGTATTTCCAAATTCGGCTTGCACAGGAAGTTGAGAGAGCAACAAGGTACAAGCTTCCATTAAACCTTCTCGTTCTCGATTTAGACTTCTTTGGACAATATGTAAAAGAGCACGGAGAATATTACGGTAATTTAGTAATAGAAAAGGTCGCTGAACTTCTCCGGAAAAATATAAGAGGTTCTGACGTTGTAGTCCGATACGGAGGTGACTCCTTTGCAATAATACTTCCGAACACTGTGATCACAGCCAGGCTTTCCCTGAGTAACCGGTTCAATGCAATTATAAGAAACTACCCTTTCCTTTACGAGGAATCTCAGCCAAAAGGCCGAATAACAGCGAGCGTTGGTCTTACCTTCCTTGATAACCAAACAACAGAAGAATTTATGTTATGTGCTGAAAAGGCCTTAGCCCACGCCATAAAAAAAGGTGGTGACAGGGTCGAGGTTTATTCCAGAGAGCAGGATGAGACAGAAAAGGTTACCTGGTTCTGAGTCTTTCTACGACACCTTTGAAAGCCCTATAGGGACACTCTACCTTATATTTACTGGCAAAGCCCTTAGCGGGATTTATTTCAATAAACCGAGAGAGGCACTTCCGAAAGGTAAAGCACCTCCTTTAATAAAAAAGGAACTTAAGGAATATTTTGAAAATGGCAGAGAAGAATTCACACAGAAATTAGGGGTTACTACAGGCACAGAATTTGACAGAAAAGTATGGCTTGCCCTGAAGGAAGTCCCCTATGGAGAAACAAGGACATATAAATGGCTTGCTGAAAAAATTGGTCATCCGAATGCCTTCAGGGCTGTAGGCCAGGCACTGAGCAGAAATCCTCTCCCAATAATACTGCCATGCCATCGGATTATTGAATCTGATGGCTCAATTGGCGGTTACTCTCCAGGAGTCGATTTCAAAAGAAGACTCCTCGAGATTGAATACTACATGAAGTTAGGAAAGAAACGTTAATCAGTTTTGTTTACAAGAGTATTACATTCAAGGCAGGAATAGTATTTTCGCTCATTCTCGACCCCGATGAATATCGGGGCCTCCGAGGTGAATTCTGTCTTCGCCAGAATTCAAAACCGCTCAAACACTATATCCTGCCTTTTTCGATTTAATTTATGAATCACATGGTTTAGTTAAAATCTCAGAAAAA
Source organism: Thermodesulfovibrionales bacterium (assembly GCA_020053565.1). Lineage (GTDB taxonomy): Bacteria > Nitrospirota > Thermodesulfovibrionia > Thermodesulfovibrionales > SM23-35 > VGWZ01. Next base: position 2,243 of record JAGVMY010000057.1, on the reverse strand, counting down.
CATTGAAAATTTCTTTACTTCTGGTATTATTAACATTATGGAAGTAAAGGTTGGTAAGATAACACACTTTTATAAGAAAATAGGTGTGGCAGTTGTTGAGCTCTCAGAACCCCTGCTGGTCGGAGACACCATACACATCAGTGGACATGCCACTGATATTACGCAGAAGGTAGAATCCATGCAGATGGAGCACCAGAATGTTGCAAGAGCAGAAAAAGGTCAGTGCATAGGCATGAAAGTAAATGGGGAAGTGAGAGAAAAGGATATCGTCTTTAAGGTCACTGATTAGTAAGCTTTAAAGCCATTCTGCCACATTCTGTCCTTTAATTTGTAAATTAAAATCCACTTATCTTCACTTGTGAGATAGGGATGGGGGATTATGCATTGTGGATGAAATAGTTGTATTTATCACTGTTTCAAGCGAGGATGAAGCCGCAAAGATTGCAAAGGCTCTTGTAGAAAATAAACTTGCAGGTTGTGTGAATATCATCAAAAACATCCGTTCTATCTATAGCTGGCAGGGAAAGATAGAGGACGAGCCCGAAGTTCTTATGATTGCAAAGACACAAAAACACCTCTTTGATTCCCTGATGAAAAGAGTCAAAGAACTTCACAGCTATACAGTCCCTGAAATAATTGCATTACCAATAATCGAGGGTTCTAAAGACTACCTTAAATGGCTAAAAGAGGTTACAGGATAACAATACAACAAGTTGTTCCACGTGGAACACTGAAGGAAGCACTGAGCCTTCAGATAGAGTTGGTATATCTTAAGTAGTTCGGATATGAACGAGTGAGGCAAAATCATGACCGCTTGTAAAGAATCTTTCTGAATGGTATATTTTGAGATATCAAGGAGGTGGTGAGATGCACGGATTAAAACAACAAATAATTCAAATGATTGAATCCCTTCCTGACAATGTAACAGTTGATGACATCATTGCTGAATTATATTTCAGGCTGCAGGTTGATGCTGGGTTGAAGGAATTAGATGAAGGGAAATGGATTCCGCATGAAGAAGTCGAAAAACGGATGTCCAAATGGCTTACAAAATAAGATGGTCTCCACGAGCTGCTTCAAATTTTGAAGAAATTTGTAACTATATCGCCAAAGATTCAGAATATTATGCCGCTCTCTTTGCAAAAAGAATTAATGCTATAGTCAAGAATATCCCTCAACTCCCAAAATCAGGCAGAATTGTTCCAGAATATAGAGATGATAATCTGAGAGAAAAGATTTATAAAAATTATAGAATTGTTTATCGTCTTAAGGAAGAGTTCATTGAAATTGTAGCAATTTGTCATGGAGCTAAACCATTGGATGATATTATATAAGCAGTCATGACTACGCCTAACAACAGGCCAAAAGTTGACTATCAAAATGCTGCGTACTTTTTTTGTCCTTGAACGTGAGGTGGCATTTTCCATATTCAGTCTAACCACCTGTGTTTTGAAGAGGGAGTTTAAAAACCCAATAAGCATACAAAGGACTCGATAGATTTGAAGCCATATTTCACAGGAGATACATATGACACCCCTGACAGCACTCCCCGTTTGCTTATGGATCGACTGTTTCTGGGTAGCCGCTGGTTTTTTGTGGGTGGATATATTGGAGAGATTATAAGAAGCAGATCACTGGCAGTTAAGAACACCTATAACAGCGCGGCATGGGCAGAGTCTTCATACAGAATCCTTAAGTTAATTGAGGGATGTGGCGGCCGTTTCCACATGAGAGGATTGGACAACCTGCGTTCTGTTTCAGGGCCAGTTGTATTCATTAGCAACCACATGAGTACACTTGAAACCTTCGTGCTTCCGTGCATAATTGCACCCCTCATGGAGGTTACGTTTGTGGTCAAAGAGAGTTTAGTCAGACATTTCTTATTTGGACCTGTGATGAGGTCACGGAACCCTATTGTGGTAAAGAGAATAAATCCCAGAGAAGATTTTCAGGTCGTTATGAATAAAGGCAAGGAACTTCTCTCAAAAGGTATCTCTATAATCATATTTCCTCAAAGTACCCGGAATGCTGTTTTCAACCTTGAAGAATTCAACTCTTTAGGTATCAAATTGGCAAAAGCTGCTGGAGTACACATTATACCTGCAGCCCTTAAAACGGATTTCTGGGAAAACGGAACATGTCTCAAAGATATAGGTCCTGTAAGTCGAAATAAGCCGATTCATATGGTTTTTGATAAACCTATGGAGATAACGGGTAGCGGAAAAGACGAACACAAACAGATT
>JAGVMY010000180.1 GCA_020053565.1 Thermodesulfovibrionales bacterium | reverse complement strand
GTGCTCTTCCGATCTGCATTGAAGAGAAAAGAGACTGTTCAGATAGCTGATTTTTCAGTTAACATCTCAACTCCTGAAGATCTGATAATCCTGAAACTTTTAAGCGGTAGAGAGCAGGACAAACTCGATGCACAGAAGATACTTGAAATCCAAAAAGAACACCTTGATAGGAAATATATACAGAAGTGGTCAAAAAGACTTGGCATTGAATTGGGAAAGGAGTAGCCCTAAAGATGGCTGAGGTTAATATTGATCTTTCATCTTTTTATACCTCAAATGCTAAGCTCTCAGAACTTGAATCTTACATTGAGAAAGCCCGATCCCTTGCAGGTGAAGCCAATGAGGTTATTCTTACCGGCCAGGCACCGGTCTGGCTTTATTTAAAAATTGCCCATGCCCTTCACGGAAAGGCAAGGAAATTGATATACAGAAGTCCGGTAACAGGCGATGTGGTGATCTTTGACCACTCACCTGATTAAATGTGCTATAGTATGTGTATAAGGAGGTGTATATAAGTGAGAACTAATATCGTATTAGATGATGAAATAGTAAAAACAGCATTCAGGTATTCCAAGGCAAAAACGAAAAAAGAACTTATTAATGAGGCACTGAAGGAATTAATAACTTCACGGCAGAGATTAGACCTGAGAGATTTACGAGGAAAGATAGAGTTCAGAACAGATTATGATTACAAAAAATTAAGAAGGGGTAACTGATTTGGTTCTTGTTGATACTTCAGTAATGATTAATTATCTGAGAGGAAATGAAGATGATACAATCCTGGCATTGCAACACATAATAGATAATAATATTCCTTTTGGTATAAATTCTTTCATTTATCAAGAAGTTCTGCAGGGTGTTGCAACTGAGAAGGACTTCATAAAAGTTAAAAAATATCTGGATACTCAAAGGTTTTATGAATTGAAAGAAGAAAGAGAATCTTACGCCTCTGCAGCAAAGATTTATTTTAAGTGTAGAAAGAAAGGCATTACGATAAACAGTACTATAGGCTGTCTTATTGCCCAGACTGCAATTGAGAATAATTTATATCTGCTGCACAACGATTCAGATTTTGACAATATCGCCAAAGTTGTTGATTTGAAGATGTTCAGTCTATAGTTCATGTTTGTTCTTTGACAACTTAATTTCCTAAGTCTCTGGAGTCTTTGTCTAAGACTTGATGAATAAAGGATTGCGACTCAAATTCATTTCTCCTCCATTTCAGCAATGAGTCTCTGAGATACTTCCAATAAAACAAGGATTGAAACACCAGCTAAGACTTGCCCTGTCCAACCCTTGCCCCGTCGCCCCTCGCGGCGAGCTTGTGCCGCAGGACCCCAATGATGAACCGGCATCGGTGCTGCTTGAAAGGATTAAGGCAGAGCAGGTAAAGCAGGGGATAAAGAAGAAAAGCAAAAGAAATAACAGATGAAAATAGATTTTTTGATATAATAGTCTAAAATATACTTTATTTTAAAGGGTGTTAGTGGCAGAGTATCAAACATTACCAAAGGCGCCTATTACAGAAGCTCTCATTGACATCCGTATTAAAGTCAGAGATGATTTGAAGGTTGAACAATTAGAATCAATATATAATTTAATATCAGGTCAATATTTTGACAAGAAAGCACGCCATAAATGGGATAGTAAATTTGAGTTTAAAAAAGGTGAACCGCCTGTTTCCTCCGGGTCTGAAACAATAGATGGTTATGTTTTTACTTCTACTGACCAGAAACAGATATTTCAGGCGAGATTGGACGGTTTTACCTTCAGCAGATTGAAGCCCTATGAAACATGGGACCATCTGCGCTCTGAAGCACATAAATTATGGTTAAAATATAAAGAGATAACATCTCCTGAGATTACAAGAGTAGCTTTAAGGTTTATTAATAAAATAGAGATTCCCCTACAGGATGTAAAGGAATTCAATGAGTATTTAATTGCAGCGCCAATTGTTCCCAAAGGTTTGCCGCAAGGTGTAAGCAGTTTTCTGACGCGTGTTGTTATACATGAATCAGAAATTGATGCTGTTGCTATAATCACACAGGCATTGGAAAAAATTGTTAATCCTAACTTTCTCCCTATAATATTAGACCTAGATGTATTTAAACAAAAGTCAGAAGGAATAAGCGAAGAGGACGCATGGGAGACTCTTGAAAAATTACGCCATTTTAAAAACAAAATATTCTTTGAAAGTATTACTGAAAAAGCAAAGGAGCTATTTTTATGAGCGTAGCAGTCCAATGTATTGATTGTCCAAGCTTTTATTTCCCACTCAATAAAGAATTTAGTAAAGAAGAAATCTGGAAAACCACTGCAACAATCGGACGCCCTGTCGAAGAAGCTTTTCAATCACTCAAAGAACTTTATAGGGAGTGTTCTGAGGAAAATTGGGATGGATATGGTGCAAAACCTGTGTCAGAAAATTCCATCTATGAAGCATGTGAATTTATTCAAATGCTTCCTTCTTCATTTCCGATGCCGCAAATGTTGACTGAACCTTCTGGAGAAATAGGGCTGGAATGGTATAAAGATAAAAGAATGATTTTTGCAATAAGTTTTAACGGAAAAAGCATGATTACATATGCTGGAATATTTGGAAGTAATAAAATTCACGGGACAGAATATTTCGGAGATTCAATCCCATCAATTATCATAAAAAACCTTCGTCGTCTATATCCATAGAATGGAAGAGTTGGGTTTAGATCAAGTAAATCCAGAAGAATATTTAGCTCGTTACATCCTTCACAAGAATCATTTTAGTGCTCAACTCCATCTGAGATGAAAAGGATTAAAGACATCCCCAAGCTTGACCGCCCAAGGGAAAAGCTCCAGCAAAAAGGCGCTGAAACACTATCTGATGTGGAACTGCTTGCTATTTTGCTTGGTAAAGGAGTTGAAGGTCATGACGTGATGAGTGTTGCTGCCAGTGTAGTAAAGGTACTCGATAATAGTGAAGAAAAGCCTGATATTAATGAACTTAAAAAGATTGAAGGCGTTGGCCCAGCAAAAGCTACACTTATTACTGCTGCCCTTGAATTTGCACGCCGCCGCATTTGTCCAGAAGGTTTAAAAATTTCATTGCATCTGCAATTATAGTAGCCCATAACCATCCTGCAGGCGGATTAACGCCAAGTAAAGAAGACATCGAAATTACAAAGCAGCTTAAAGCTGCAGGTGAAACCCTCGGCATCAGACTCCTCGATCATATTTAATGAGTTAGAATTTAACTGTCGCCCCTTGCACAGGGGCGTGGATTGAAACTGTATTCCATAACCTTATAAACCATCTATAATGTGGGTCTCTGAGATACTATTGATACATTAAGGATATTGACATAGATATTGACATAGGTTATAATCTACATAAATATCTATATAAATGGAGGACGCGGATGAGTACTGCAACAAAACAGGCAAATTTTCTTCTGCCTGAAGATCTTCTTGAAGAGTTGAGAAAGACGGTTTCCAAGCGTCAACAGAGTAAGGTTGTTACCCATGCGCTGAAAAAGGAACTGAAACGTTTAAAACTACAGAGAGCGCTCCAAACAGGATTTGGAGCCTGGAAAGACAAAGATCATCCCGAATTGAAGCATGGCACAGAGGCTTATGTAAGAAAAATGAGAGCATCGACAAGACTGAGCCGGTCACGATGAGCAACATTCTCATTGATACAGATATCCTCATCAATTTTTTAAGAGGAAGAGAAAAGGCAAGAAACTATCTTCTATCGGTTCTTGAAGACTCAACAATTTACTGTTCTGTGATCACGGTGGCAGAAATATATGCGGGCATGAAAGAGCACGAAAAGAGCAAGACCTCTGAACTCATCGAAAGTCTGAATATTGTTGATGTTACCCAGGAGATAGCAGAAAAAGCCGGGGAATACAAAAGACGAGAAAAAGGTCATTTACTTGAATTAGCCGACTGTATTATTGCATCAACCGCTTTCGTGAAAGATGCTATTCTTGCAACAGGCAATGAAAAACACTATCCTATGCATGATATTAAAAAGATAGTAGTCAAAATGTAATTAACACTGTGCCATTTTTCTGAGAGCGAACTGTTCTAAATGCTGTTGCTGCTGACCATTCAGTGAGTTTTGTGTTACAATCAACCATTAAGATCGGAGGTTGAATATGCCAAAGATAACAGTACATGATCTTCTGAAGAAAAAGGCTGAGAAAAGAAAGATTACGATGCTTACGGCATATGACTATCCTTTTGCAAAGATTGTTGATGAGGCTGGTATCGATGGAATCATTGTTGGTGATTCTTTAGCCATGGTTGTGCAGGGCCTTGAAAATACACTTCCGGTGACAATGGATGAGATGGTGTACCATACGAAAATAGTTGCAAGGGCAGTCAGTAACGCCATTGTTATCGGAGACATGCCCTTTATGTCCTATCAGGCAAGTATTGGGGATGCGGTGAGGAATGCAGGGAGATTCTTGAAAGAGGCAGGTGCATCTGCGGTAAAGATTGAAGGTGGTGCTGAGGTTGCCGAGCATATCAGGGCGATGACAAAGTCTGATATTCCTGTTATGGCACATATCGGTCTTACGCCTCAGTCAATTCACAGGATGGGTGGATACAAAATACAGGGCAGGACTAAAGAGGCAGCAGAGAGATTGATAGAAGAGGCACATATTACTGAGGATGCAGGTGCGTTTTCCCTCATTCTTGAAGCGATTCCTGCAGAGCTTGCAGCGCGGATCACAAAGGAATTAACTATTCCTACAATAGGTATAGGTGCAGGGCCTTCCTGTGATGGACAGGTACTTGTCCTTCATGATGTCATAGGACTATTTGAGAGATTCTTGCCAAAGTTCGCAAAGAGATATGTAAATGTTAAGGATGAGGTGTTAAGGGCAATTAAGAATTATAAAGAAGAAGTTGAAAACGGCTTATTCCCATCAGATGAACATAGTTTTAAATAGCCCTTAACCTATCTCTATTTTTTATTTAATCTTTTCAAGAAGAGCATTAATAATATCAGTCAGAGTAACAATGCCTACAAGCTTGCCTCCATCAACTACAGGAACCTGTTTTACCCTGCGGACGATCATTAATGAGCCTGCCCTGATAATAGGCATGTCGCTGCTCACGGTAATAGGAGGTGATCCCATTATCTCTTCTACTTTTAATTCAAAGAGCTTATGGACGCGTTCCTCGATATACTCGAAGTCTGTCATATGCCGCTCATCCTCGATAATATCAGGATAGCGTGGCAGGATTGCCTTGAACACATCTGCCTTTGTGATTACTCCTACAGTTTTTCCCCCGTCCACAACCACCAAGCCATTCGACTGGCACTTTTTCAGGACCTCAGCACATTCTTTTAAGCTACTGTCTGGTACGATGGTATACACTTGCTTTGTCATAATCTCACTGACTTTCATGGCTTTTCTCCTCCTGAACTAAATGGTAAAAATATATCTCTATCTCAGTTTAATATTACAGATTGAGCATAGTTTTGTAAAGCTCTTCTTCAATAAAGTGGTTACCAAAAATTGACTTCTCTATGGGACGGAATTATTATATCTGGTAATTAACAGTATTCAAAAAACACTAAGGAGTTTATATGTCAGAAGCAAAACTTAACGTTATCCTTTTGCGTCATACTCCGAATCCAGAAGAAACCATTGCCATGGCTGCAAAGTTGTGTTATAGCCCATCAGACATTACAGAGCTGAAGAAAAAGATTGAGTCAAAAGATCAGAAAACATTTGTTGAGAAACTGGTGAAGATCGGGCACATGACTCCTATTGAACATGCGTCATTCACCTTTGCCATTGAAGGTATATCAAGGGCATGCTCCCATCAACTTGTCAGACACAGGCTTGCGTCTTATTCGCAGCAATCCCAACGTTACGTTTCTGAGAGCAGTCAATCGATACCCCATGGTCAGTTTCCAATAAGAAGCCAGACAACATTCGACTACATAATTCCACCCTCAATAGCTCAGGATCATGAATCCCAAAAGTTCTTTGAGCATTTTATGTGGGAGGCACAGAAGGCATATGATTTTCTTGTGGGAAGATTAAATAAAAAAGGCATAAAAGGTGAGGCTGCGAATCAGGATGCACGGTTTGTGCTCCCAAATGCTGCAGAGACGAAGATTATCGTCACAATGAATGCACGTGAACTCCTTCATTTTTTCCGTCTGCGTTGTTGCTACCGTGCTCAATGGGAAATTCGAAATCTGGCCCAGCAAATGCTCTTCCTTGTGAAGAAGGCTGCTCCAATAATTTTTGAGAAAGCAGGTCCGTCCTGTTTATATGCACCTTGTCCTGAAGGTGATATAAATTGTGGTCAGGTAAAAAAAGTCAGAAAGATCTATGGCAGTCTCTATAAGGAAAGAAAGAGAAGACGCATTAAGGAATCTAAAGTTTCAGCTCCTCAAAAAGGATTGTTCCAGGAATAGTTCACGGTTTTTTTACAGGTAACCGTATAGTAAAAGTAGTTCCCTTTCCAGATTCACTCTCCACAGAAATTGTTCCCCTGTGAGCCTGAATTATCTTGAGTGTGAAGGTAAGGCCGAGCCCTGGTCCGTATATCTTTGAGGTAAATAGTGGATCGAAGATACTTTTGAGTTTATCCCTTGGTATGCCCTTCCCGGTGTCAGATATCCGTATTTCTATGTGCCCGTCGCTCACCTGGCTGGAGATCTTGAGTATCTTCAGTTCATCTTGCATGGCCTCGATAGAGTTTTTAATGAGATTCGCGAGTGCTGATTTTATCTGTTCTTTATCAGCAGAGATGGGAGGAAGATTATCCATTAATTCAGTTTTAACCTCTATGCCTTTGTCTTCAAGCTCCTGTTCGAATATTTTAACGGCTTTTGTGATTACTTCATTTACATTTGTAGGCTCCATATAACGGATAGCCATCGTTTTTAAATCAATGAGCTGTTTTATCATATTTTCTAATCGTGCGACATCCTGGATAATCATCTCCATATACTTTTTGTTAGGGTTGCCCTCAGGGAGGTTCTCATAAACCCTGCGTGCAAAACCACCAATGGAAAAAAGGGGATTTCTTACCTCGTGTGCGACTTCGTCCATCATCTGTTCCAGCGCTTCTGATTTTTCCTCTTCTGCTAATTTCTCATGTGATGCTTTGATCGTAAATAATGATCTGATTCGTGCAGAGAGTTCTTTATAATCAAATGGCTTTGCCAAATAATCATCAGCTCCGATATCTAAGCCTTTTACCTTACTCTCGACATCGCTTTTTGCAGTAAGCATGAGGATAGGAATATATCTGGTATGTTCGTCTGCTTTAAGTCTCTGGCAGACCTGGTAACCATCCAATTTAGGCATCATGACATCGAGGACAATTAAATCAGGGTTGTATTCAGCAACCTGTTGAAGACCCTCTTCGCCATCATATGCCTCTGCCGTATCATACCCTTCAGAGCGAAGCCTTTTTCTCAAAAGTTCTACTGTATCTACAGTGTCATCTACAATTAATATCTTGCTTTTATTCTCCAATCTCCAATCTCCAATCTC
>JAGVMY010000038.1 GCA_020053565.1 Thermodesulfovibrionales bacterium | reverse complement strand
GTTAAAGAATCATCCCTGGAGAAGATGGGATGAGTGGAATAGGAGACCAACGAGGAGGATTTATCCTTATTAACCTGAAAACCTAAAATAGGACATTTCTACTTTGGTAAGAATAGGACATTTCTACTTTGGCTTGACACATACCCTTCATCCTCCTTGACAAAGCCCTTTTCTTTTCATTAGAGTATATGCCAATAGGTAACCGTTTACCTACTAGAATGGATAAAATATCATCAGGCATAAAAGACCTCGACAGGCTCATAGAAAATCTCTCTATCGGCGATAATGTGGTCTGGGAGGTCGATTCAGGAACTTCCTTTGAACTATTTATACAGAATTTTGTATCCCAATCTTTTGAGGAAAATCAGAATGTCATCTATGTAAGTTTTAATAAATCGCCCCATAGCGTTCTTCAGCAAATAGGCACCGCCCCTTCTCAAGAGACCTTCATATTACTCGACTGTTTTACATCAGGAAAAGGCAAAAATGACAGGGCATTCATTAAGTTCTATGAGAATTACTCAGGTACAAATGTCATTAAAGTTGATACTCCTTCTAATATAGCCCATTTTACAAATGTCCTTAATTCTTTAGAGGACAATCTTCCGTCTGGGAATAGATACATTTTTGATAGCCTCACCGGCATGCAAGACCTCTGGGGAGATGAAAACAGTACCTATAAATTCTTTACCTATATATGTCCACGACTTTACGACCTCGGCACCGTTGCATACTGGATTTTAGAGAAAGAGGCTCACAGCCAGGCATTCAAGGCGAATCTGCGACATATAACACAGGTGGTTTTAGAATTATATAAGCGAAAAGATAAGCTCTACCTCAAGGCCGTAAAGCTTGAGGGGCGTTCTCATAGAGAAGCATTCAAACCACATCTTTATGAAATTGATGGCAAAAGTATACTCATCGTCCCGACAAGAAAAGACCTTTTCTTTGACATCGGAACAAAGATAAAAGAATTACGGACAAAAATTGGTATGAGCCAGAAGGAGCTCGCCGACAAGGTTGACCTTACACCGAGCTTCATCTCTCAATTAGAAAACAATCAAATAAACCCTTCACTGAATTCATTCATACAGATTTGTAATGTCCTCGGCGTTAATTCATCAGCCTTATTAGAAGAAAAAAATTCTGAAGATGCCCAATGGCTCATAAAAAAGGAAATAATCTTTTCTCATCTCTCATTAAATGAACACGGTCTAAAGGGTTATGACATTGTTAAAAACGGCAATGTATCAGGTACCCTCATTGTCTTTGAACCTCACACAAAAATAGAGAGACCTTTTATCCCTGCTATAGGCACAAAATTGATATATGTGTTAAAAGGCAATCTCTCTGTTGTCATAAACAATAAAGGGAAAATTCTCAGGTCAGGCGATTCTCTTTATCTAAAAGAAGAAGTTCCATCTTTATGGAAAAACGAAGGAGGTGATACGGCAGAACTGCTTTTATTATGCTCCTAAAGAGCTTAATGATGAATTACACTCTGAGCAAAAAATTCCTTAGGTTTTTTTTGCCTTTTGACATGAGAAATACTTAATTCAATGTCAGAAAAGTAAATAATACTTAATTCGAGGAGGAACAAAATGTATCAAGGTCAACCAAATGCGAGTTCAGCAACCGGCACAAGGAACAGGGTTCCAGACCCATCACCCTATTCAGGGATATGTTCTGTCTGTCTCGATGGGTGTCCGGGACCATGTGAAATAGGTAAATCATCTTACAGGGGAAGAGAGGTACTTTATCCTCAGCCCTTTGGAAAGGTAACTGCTGGTGCAACGAAACCTTACCCCGTAGATTATTCACAGTTAAGCATTCAGGGTACATGTGTAGGGGCTGTCGGGATAGAGGCCGATTCTGACAAGGCACTCTTCACCAATGTATCCACAGAAGTTACTATTGGCAACAAACATAAGGTTAAATTAAAATTACCGATTTTTACAGGTGCTTTAGGCTCAACACATATAGCCAAAGAAAACTGGGAAGGAATGGCAATCGGGAGTGCCATCTCGGGAATCATGGTAGTAATCGGTGAAAATATCGTTGGAATGGACCCAAAGGCAGAGTTAAAGCACGGCAGGGTAGTTAATTCTCCAGAGCTCGCAAGAAGGGTTAACACCTATAAAGAGTGGGTAGATGATTATGGTACCATCGTCCTTCAGCAGAATGTGGAAGATGGAAGACTCGGCTCTCCTGAATACGCAGTAGAGAAGCTCGGTGTTGAATGTCATGAACTTAAGTGGGGACAGGGTGCAAAAGACATCGGTGGTGAGGTAAAGCTCAAGACCCTCGAAATGGCTCTCGAACTAAAAAGAAGAGGCTATGTTGTCCTGCCAGACCCTGAAGACCCTGTTGTACAGAAGGCATTTAATGAGGGAACTTTTAAGGAATTTGAAAGACACTCACGGCTTGGAATGGTCGAATATGAAGGGTTTATGAAGAGCGTTGAATATCTAAGAAAGATCGGTGCAAAGTTTGTTTCCCTGAAAACAGGTGCTTACAGGGTTGCTGACCTTGCACGGGCAATGAGGTTTGCCTCTGACGCACAGATAGACCTGCTTACTATTGATGGCGCAGGTGGTGGAACAGGCATGAGCCCCTGGAGGATGATGAATGAGTGGGGAATACCAACCATTTACCTCGAAGCACTTACATACAAGTTTGCAAGTGAGCTTAAATCAAAAGGCAAATATGTGCCTGATATTGCAATGGCTGGAGGATTCTCACTCGAAGACCATATATTCAAGGCGATTGCAATGGGTGCACCATTTGTTAAGGCTGTCTGCATGGGGCGTGCAACGATGATCCCTGCGATGGTTGGCAAGAATATACAGAGATGGATTGCAGAAGAGAAACTCCCTGCTGAAATAAAGAAGTATGGCGATACTGTAGAGAAGATATTCGTAAACGCTGAGACACTCAAATCAAAATTCGGGAAGGACTATGAAAAGATCCCTGCGAGTGCACTCGGTATGTACACATTCTGTGACAGGCTTATGCTCGGCCTCCAACAGCTTATGGCAGGGGCAAGAAAGTTTGCAATCAAACACTTAAACAGGAATGACCTCGTTACTCTTACTAAAGAGGCAGCTGAAGTAACAGGGATACCTTATGTAATGGAATCAGACATGGAAGATGCTGAAAGAATTCTCTTTGGATAATGTATAATTGTGGGGACTCAGTTCCCAAAGCTGTGTCCCCACTAACTGACAGGAGATAGTATGACTAAAACAATGCTTGCAATACTGAAGGTTCTTGAAAAACATCAGGACAAAATACTCGGTTCAAGGCAAATATCGAGGCAATTGAAAATCCACGGAGTAGAACTGACAGAGAGGACTGTCAGGTATCACCTGAAGATACTTGACGAAAGAGGGTTCACAAAAGTATTCGGCAAAAAGGGAAGAATGATAACACAGAAAGGAAAGGAAGAACTTTCCCACGCTCTTGTATCCGAAAGAGTCGGTTTTGTAATCAGTAAGATAGAAACTCTCTCCTACCTCAC
>JAGVMY010000111.1 GCA_020053565.1 Thermodesulfovibrionales bacterium | reverse complement strand
CTCTTCAGGGGCGGTATCGCACGAACAGTTTTTAAAAAATGCAGGATAGAAAGGTTTGGTTTTGACGTCGAGGTGTTGTTCATTGCAAAAAAGGCTGGTTTCAGATTGAATGAGGTCCCTGTGAAGTGGTATAACTCACCCACTTCTAAAGTAAGGATTCTCAGGGATTCATCCATGATGTTTCTTGATCTTTTCAGGATAAGAATTAACTGGATAGCCGGATTCTATCGTTAGAGGCTGGATTTTAAGATGGGGAAAAAGACAAAAAAGGTCAAACAGCAATCAGCCACTCCACAGGTCGTCAGCAGCGTTGACGGAAAGGACAGTTTTTGGGGCAGATATAAATATTTGCTCCTTGTGATTGGATTGTCTGTTTTCGGCATCTGGCCCCTCTTTCTTCCTGTGCTGTATCAGTCGCATGACCTTTCTCACCACCTGCATCGCCTTGCGCAGTTCGCAATCGCTTTTCGGGATGGACAATTCCCTGTCCGCTGGCTCCCCGACATGATGCTCGGACACGGACTGCCGGTTTTCATGTTTGTGTCACCACTCTCCTATTACATGGCACTGATTCCTCATTTTCTCGGTCTTGGTGCCATCACTTCATATAAAATAGTCATGGCGCTCTCAATTACACTCTCCGGCATTGCCATGTTTGTTTTCGCACGCGAATTGTTTTCACGGAATGCATCTTTAGTGGTAGCTGTTGCCTATATGTTCGCTCCATATAGGTTCGTTGATGTGTATGTGAGGGGTGCTATGCCAGAATCAATGGTGTTTGTGTTCATCCCTCTCGCTTTTCTGTTCACGAAAAGAATCGTTGAATGTGAACAGAGAGGCAATTTGTTGCTGCTCTCTGTCTCGGTTGCCGGAATAATTCTCACGCATAATGTGACGGCGGTGTTCATAATTCCTGCTGTGCTCCTGTACGGGGTATTTTTAGTGGTCGCTACGAAGAACTATATAAAAATCCTGAGCTTTGCATTTCCGTATCTTGCTGCACTCGGTCTGTCTGCTTTTTATTGGTTGCCGGCATTGATTGAGAAGAAATATACATTGCTCGAACATTCGATGTATGGTGTAAAGTTCTTCAATTTCCGCGACCACTTTGTTTTTTTCCGTCAGGTTATATCCCCCTTTTGGGACTATGGTGGCAGTGAAGTCGGCCTTACTGACGGGATGTCTTTTCAATTGGGGAGTCTCTATCTTGCTGTTTCTGTGGTGGGAGGCGTTCTCGCCTTCTATCTGAAAGACAGGCTCTTCAGGATTCATACTATTTATTTTCTTAGCGTCTTAGGTGTCAGCATATTCATGATGAATTGGTGGGCAAAGCCGCTCTGGGAGATTCTCCCCCTTATCAGCTTAATACAGTTTCCATGGAGGTTCCTTACATTAGCAGTGTTCTCCTCGGCATGTCTTATGGGTACCTTAATCCACGTGATAGAATCAAGACCTGAATGGGCAAAACGGACAGGTATCATGGTACTTGCACTATTGCCGTGTTTCTTATTGCCGTCTCTCTTCCTCGATGTAAAGGAAGGCATTTTCAAAACGACCTATCTTGTTTTGTATTATGTGGGTTTGAGTGCTCTTTTTTTAACCCTCTGGATGATCAGAAGGTTCGAACGGAAGATTCTCTCACTTGGGTTATTGGTGCTGGTGATTGTCACAACCATGCCCTTCTGGAACGTTTCCCTGCATAGTATTCATGCTGCAAAGCCAGACATATCGAAATTACATGAAGATGTCCTCAAGCCAGAAATGATGAGGCAGCGGATTGTAAGGGGTGGTGCTACCTTTGAATTCATTCCAATTTCAGTGAAAAAGTTTGTAACGAGCACATTTGTAAATGAGCAGAATGTTGTGGAAGTTGTTGCAGGGGAGGCTGAGCTTTCAGGGATAGAGAGAAAAAGCGATAGCATCTCCTTCTCTGTCAAGGCTTCCGAAACAGCGAGGATTCTAGTAAGGATTTTTTATTTTCCCGGATGGACCTGTTTCATCGACGGGAAAGAGATTTCGACAACACTCGACGACTATGGAAGGATGCTCTTTTCCGTTCCATCCGGTATTCATAACGTTGTCGTAAAGCTCAAAGACACGGACACCAGAAAGGCTGCAAACATAGTGAGTATTGTAACTATGTGCTTTATGCTGAGTGCGGAGCTCTTTCCATGGCTAAGGCAAAGAAAAAAAAGCAAAAAATAATATTGTCGCCTGTTGCGCCACGGACTTCCGGTGAACCGGGGAATTTGGTGACAACAAGAGTTCCGTGGAAGTTTGTCATCCTCATTGTCCTTGTGAGTGTGGCAGTCTTTTCAAACACACTTTCGATGGAGTTTATATGGGACGATCATTCCCAGGTGCTCAACGATCAAAAGATAAGGAGCCTGGGAAACATCCCCTCCATGTTTACATCGAATGTATGGGGCGGTGTGAAGGGTGAATACCAAACGCCGTACTATAGACCGCTCTTCTCAGTATCACTCGCTTCTGACTATGCAATATGGGGAGAGTCTCCCTTTGGTTATCATCTGACGAACATACTGCTTCATGCTGCTTCTTCAGTAATGGTCTTTCTCATTGGCCTCAGACTGTTCAAGGGGACAATTCCTGCATTGTTTGCAAGCATTATCTTTGCAGTGCATCCCGTTCATGTCGAGGCTGTTACGTGGATCTCGGCAAGAAACGAATCACTGTGCGCCCTCTTCATGTTCGCCTCGTTTTATTGCTATCTTCTCTACAAAGAAGAGAAAAAGGCCCATTACATCGCTGTTTCGCTAATGATGTTCTTCTCCGCTTTGCTCTCAAAAGAAATGGCAGTTACATTTCCGGGGCTGATTCTGGTCTATGAGCTGTGTTTTGGTGAGGGATCGCTCAAGGATAAGGTCAAGCAGCCGATAGTATTTTGCCTGCTGATCATACCCTATTTTGTGTTAAGACTGATTTTTCTCGAACGGGGGACTTTCATCTCCGCTCCTCTGCCAGTCAGATTCCTCACGAGCGCAGGGATAATTGTCGAATATCTGAGACTCCTCATCCTCCCCATAAATCTCAAAGTGATCTATCACATACCTTTGCAGAAGATCTTCTCTGTGAGGGAGGTGTTGGTCCCATTTGCAGTGCTTGCAGGGGTCATTGCGGGCCTCGTGATGCTCTGGAAATATGAGAAGAGACTTTTTTTCTGCCTTTCGTGGATTTTCATTACCCTTTTCCCTATCTCTGGACTGCCGGTAATCCTTCTTCCAGTACCCATGGCAGAGAGATATCTCTACATCCCTTCAGCCGGATTCGCACTCGCAATAGGAGCTCTTTTCAGCAGTATCATGGTCAAAAAAGGCGCCGGGACTGTCAGTCAGGGTACGCCAGGGGGTGTAATCGATCAGATAAGGCCGGTTTTTATTCCCGTTGCGCTTGGTGTTGCACTATCAATCATCCTCTCCCTGATGACCTTTCAGAGGAATTACGTTTGGAGTGATGATTACAGTATCGGCAAGGCAATGATAAAGGACGCACCGTATTTCGCAGTAGGATATAGCCATCTCGGGTCTGTTTACAAAAAACAGGGCAAACTGGATCAAGCAATCGGTTATTTCATGAATGCAATCAAACTTAACCCTAACTTGCCTGAATCATACAACAACCTAGGATTAGTGTATATAGAACTGGGTAGATTTGATGATGCGATCGGTCAGTTTCAAAAAGCCCTGAGCATTAATCCCAAGGACCCAGAAGTTCACATCAATCTCGCCGGGGCGTATATTGGTCTGATGAAGTTCAGTGATGCAGAACGAGAGCTTACGGAGATCCTCAGATTGAGGCCAGATGAACCCGATGCTCACTACAATCTCGGTTTTGTTTATCTGCAAATGAACAGGATTGACGAGGCTATTGTCCAGTTTGAAAGGGGACTTCGTCTGAAGCCTGATGATAGTGAATTGAAAAAGGCGCTCGCGAAGGCATATGAGATGAAGAAAGGCAAACCCTGACGGCTATCTCTTTTTGAGGGACCTGTCTGTGACTCTCACCGAAATACTCTCTTCCCCTCTTACCATCACCACTCTGTCATGATGTATCTCTTTGAGCGTGAAACCACCCATAACTGCTCCAAGTTTCAGGGCAGTCTGCCTCTGTCCCCTTCCGGGTGTATTACTTGGGGCCTTTTTATCCTCCATATAGGCGAGTTTCAAGTTATCTGTAATAAGCGTACCGTAAAGGACAAACTCAGGTTTTGGTAGTTCCACTTTCTGTGCCGGGATCTTCCGTTCGGGGTGAAAGATATACCTCTCAGATACAATCGCATATTCGATGAATGGAGGCGTTTTAATGTCAGGCTTTGTAATCTCCTGTCCCGCCTCCCCGGTCTTTTTCAGGGAAGGGAGTTGGTATCTGATCCTTTCTGCAAATGCGGGTAAAATTATGTAACTGATAAACTTCGCCCCCAATGCAAAGAGCAAGATGTTAAGTACATTGATACTCTTTATTGCTTGTCTTATTGACATCTATTTTGCCCCGTTTAGTGCTGATACGTTCAGTTTGTAGGTGAGTTCTCGGGGTGCGACAAAGCTTTGTACCCGCAGGTCAAGTTCTTTTATGACAAGATACGGAGACCTTGTTTCGATATTATAGATAATCTCGCTGAGTCCCGAAGGCTCGGGCATAAACACATCGAGACTGACTGTTATTAATTTAAACTTGCCAAGTTCTTCTGTTTTCTCAACATTCTCCCTCATTACACGCCCCCCCCTTGCGGAGATTGTGCTTTTCGCTGTATCCACGAGCGTCGCAGCTGCCATGGAGGGTGTCTTGCCGTCTATTATTTTTGCATCGCTCTCCTTTCTCAGTTCCTTGACGGAGATGAGCCTCTTTTCAAGCTCAGGCTTCTCAGCGATGAGGGCGATGTATTTTTGAAGGGTTTTTGTCTTTATATCCTGTTGTTCTTTGATGGTGGCAATATTTTCCTGTATATTCCGGTATCCGTATTCATAGGCTACGAATATCAGCAGGATTATCATAAAAGGGAATGCATAAAATAGGGTCTTATTTCTTCGCATCTTTTTTGACCTCAGAAACAGGACTCCCCGGTTTCACTATCTGCATCCTGATGCTGAACCTGTCGCTGTTTGTCCTTCCATCCCTGGTAGTCTGAGTGGAAAACTCGGCTTTTTTAAGGATATTTGATGATTCTAATTTTGAGAGAACCTCAGTTGCCGAGTGTGCAAGTCCCTCTATCTCGACAGTTGATCCTGAAATCCTCAGTCTTAAGAGCCATGAGTTATTAGGCATGATGGTGGAGAGTTCTTTCATAATAGTGAGAACCATTTGCTGGCTGTTTTTAAATTTTTCTATCGTATTGATCTCATTGTTGATCGCCTCTATCTCTTTTTTTATGGCCTCGACCTTTTTTACTTCATCTTTTCTGATCGCTATCTGGCGATCAATCTCCGTTAGCCTTTTCCCCTCTATCTGAAGAGGGGCAATCATATAGAGAATCCACATGGCTATGATCATGAGCATAAGAACTATGGTAAGAGCCATGGGTGTTTTTGATATCTCATGATGACCTTTTTCAAGCAGATTTATCCCCTTTGCCTTTGGCCACAATGATTCAAAGACGCCTCCAATGGCAGCATAGGTAAGTTCTTCCTGCGGCTCTGAAAGCTTGATCTTTGTATCCGTCTCATTCAGTATCCTGACAGGGAGGCTCTGTAATTTCAGCATTTCTTTTAAGGTGGGATTGTTATCTTTTAAAAGGGCCATAATCTGGGGTGCCTTCCCCTCTTGTTTAACCGCATTGAGCAGGGGTTCAATTTCTGTCATCATTGTTTCTATTTTTGATTTCTCATTAGCTGTGGTAAAACTATTGGTGAAGGCGTGAGTTATTAAACCATCAGAAAATAGGGCGCCTTCATACCCGTCTTTTTTTATTTCTATAAAGACAGAATCTATCTTTTTATCCATATAATGGCAAAGAGTACCTATACATGAGAGATTCACTGTTACACGGGAAACGTGAATACCCTTTTCTCTGAGCGCGTTTAAATATGGTGTTATTGAATCTGCTTTTGCTACAACAATCAAAAGGGTAAGTTTTTTGCTGTTTTCCTTTAATACCCTGAAATCGTAGAATGCATCTTCAGGACTGAGAGGGGTCAATCTGTCCAGCTCGTAGGAGACTACGTCTGAGAGATTTTCTTTTATAGTAGACGGAAACTCTACGATCTTGATAATAACCCATGCCTTTGGGATGCTCAGGGTTACATCTGTTTTTGCGATTCCAAAGTCGCTCATGGTTAAGGCTACTGAGGAGGCAAGTCCTTCCGGCTGCGGATACCTTTCCTGATCCAATGGATATTTTCTGGATTTTTTTATCTTCATCTGTGATAAAAATCTTGAGCCATAGGCAATAGACAGGTTGCCTTTATCAATTGAAACGCACAGATTTTTCTTTGGCGCTATAATATCATCAGCGATACTGAAGGTAAGGATCCTCTGCAAAGGTTTCCACATCTCCTTCAGTTTTATAGCTGAATCAGAGGCAATTGATACTAATTTTTTAATGACTATTGTCCTTGTCATTGTGTTTTGTGTGATGGGTTCTTGTAATAAACATATCTGAATTTATTGTTCGTCTCAAGGATAACCGTTGCCTTGATAGCATAGCCTGCCTTTCCACTCCCTTTATACCCAACTGACTCAATAGTGAATGTGGTGGTTCCTCCTGTAATGATATACGGTGCCATAGAGGGGTAGCTTCCACCAAGAATCCCCTGAATTTCCTGTGCGGCCATTATCTCTTTGCTCTGCCTGTAAGTTATTATTCCATCAGCAATCTCAGGCGTCATGCCCGGAATTGCCACGAGAACCTCCTTTGGTGCTGCATTTACATTAATCTGGCTGCTTATTGAATTGACCGTGAGAAAGTCAATGATACCATTTTTTTCTCCGCCTGAGGCGGATCCATAAAGTATCTCAGGCGTTACTCCCTTAACCAGTAAGAGTTCCTCCAGGGTGTCAAAATTTGCATTCTTTGCTTTATAAGGAGTGGGTAGAGACATATAGTAATCACTCTCAGCACCATGAAGCCTGTGAAGGTCGTCAGGGTCTTTCCAGTCCATTATGGAATCTACAATCGTATCTGCCTCTTCTGCCTGGACTCCTACGTTCAGCAAAAGATTTTTTAATATTATATCAGATACTGAGTTTATGTTCACGTGCCCTGATTCATCCATAATCCTGGTAGTGCAGTACCCATCTCCTATCTGGACAGTGTAAGGCGTTCCATCTATTTTCCAGACTTCACTCCCTTCAACAGAAAAGTTTTGATTTCTATAAAAGAGTTCCATTATACCTCTTTCTATTCCTGCTTCTGCAAGAAATTTCTTTTCCATCCCTTCCTTGAAGACTAATGTGGCATGCGACTCTGTCCTTGTCATATAGGAGAATGAAAGCACAATGACCATCAAAATGGTCAGTACCCAAAATACCATGAGAAGGGCAATTCCTCTCTCTGATGCGGTAATATCTCTCACTCCCGTATGCTTTTGTGACTCTTGTGTTTTTGTCATCGTTGTTTTTTGGGCTTCTCTCTCTTTTCTTGCATTCTGTTTTCTGCAGATGATTTTGTGCCGGTTGATTTTGAGGCTATCTGTGACATAGTTCCTTGTACTCTCACTGGAATAATCATGGAAATGTCTTTTGTTTTATCAACGAGATGAAATCTTACCTTTTCCGGTATAGTTGTATCATCTGTCCATTGCTCAATCCATTTCCCCTGTTCTTCTGTAGGGTCTTTGTAAAAATATTCGAAATATATCTTATCAAAGGCATCGAAGAGCTTTGCATCTCTTTTGTCCTCAATGCCCACAATATTTTCAGATGCATATAACACCTGCTTTCCCTGGTCTCTGGATTCAACTCTGTAAGTAACAATTACATAACCTTTCTGTCCACCCCAGATGGAATAGTTTGTTGAAAATTGCAAGGATTCCCTGTCCCCTTTAAAGAAATATTTTTTAACACCATCTTCATCATAAGTGAGCGGGATTTCTGACTGAATCTGAGAATCTATAATATTTAAAGAAGCTCTGATCCTTTCAAGTGACTCTATTCTTTTTTCTCCGGTATCCACGGAACGGAATCCGAGCCTCATGGCACCAGCAGTGATGAGAACAATGATCCCTATCAGGGCAATAGAGATTAAGAGTTCAAGAAGGGTAAAACCCAGAGAATTTATCGTTGATGTTCGGCAATCACGTATAGGTTTGAGATTGCTTCGCCTTTGGCTCGCAATGACGAAATACTTTTTATGAACTTTCATCTTATATCTTTTTTTCTATCACCTTCATTGCCTTGAGGGCGAGTGACCTCTCCTTCGTGTCTTTTATCCAGTGGATTATCAAGTTGACCTCTAAAAGCCTTACCTGTAGATTTTCTGTCCTGTCTTTCATGGCATCATATATCAAGACATCTATCCTGTAGCCGTCATCTGTTGTTTCACGCCAGGACTTCTCCGAGATGTCCTTGTCATCCAATACGTCTCTCATCTTTGCCTCTGCCTTTATGATAGCGGACACATAGTCCTCTGAGGCAGCAATAGCCCTTAAATTAGCTGAAAAGAGCTGTAGAACAACAGTTATTGCAATACCTAAGAGTGCAATGGCCACAAGCACCTCAAGAAGGGTGAAGCCTCCCTTACGGGAATGCAAAACTAAAAAATTAAAATTAAAAATTAATGATTTTCCACAATTTTTCATTTTGAATTTTAATCTTTCATTTACCGTATTATCACTGACCCGACTACGGGATCCATCTGTATGCTCACTGCCCGTTTGTTATTCGAAAGTACAATATCGCCACCCTCAACGTTACCAGTTGTATGAAATACAATCAGGTATTTCCCGTTAAGCTTTTCTCCCGAAAATGGGTCTATTACCTTGACAGTTATATCAGGCGGGATATTTTTACTCATGCGGCCTTCTATCCCGTAATTTTTTGAGTCAAGGTCTATTGTTATTGTTTGTTTTTCGCCATCTATCTGGGCAAGTGATCGGGCATGCTTGATGGCTGCAGACATCTCTCTGACTGTTGCATTGAGTCTGTTTGAGGGCATGGTGTTCGCAAAAAAGACAGTAGAGATGCTGAGTATGAGCATAATGAGGAATAACACAATTATTAACTCCAGAAGGGTAAAGCCAGCCCCCCCACCCACCCCTCCCCCTCGAGGGGGGAGGGTGAGGGAGGGGGGGGAGGTCTGTGCTTTATGCTCGAGATACATCTAGTGTCCTGCCCCAGAAATAACTTTACTGAGGTTGTCATTCCTGCGGAAGCAGGAATCCAGTACCATAGCTTCTGGATTCCCGTTTGCACGGGAATGACGAAATAAAATAATGTATAGATCTGTTAGGGACATCACATTAAAATGGCAGTGCAGTTACACTGAATATGGCCATGAGCATTGAGACAACTATAAAACCAATAATCAGGCCCATCGTAAGAATCATGACAGGTTCAAGAAGGCTTATGAATCTCTTTATTGCTTCCTTCAAGCTTTTCTCGTATGTGGATGCTACCTTCAACAACATGGTATCCAGCTGACCCGTCTCTTCTCCGACCTTAATCATGGACAGGGCAAGTGGTGGAAATACGTTTGTATTCGTTAAGGGAAATGCTATACCTTTGCCCTCCTTTGCACCCTTCGAAACATCATCAATAACAGAAGCGATAACCTGATTGTTTATGACATCCTTTGCATTATTCAACGCCTGGAGGAGGGGTACTCCGCTTTTGAGGAGTGTGCCAAGGGTTCTGCAGAATCGTGCAGTCTCGAGCTTTCTTATAACGTCTCCCATTAATTTAAGCTTGAAGCTATCCCATTTGTATCTGCCGGTATCAGATTTTATAGAGTGTTTAAAGATAAACCATCCTATTATGAACAATGAGAGGACAATCCACCAGTATGACTTTAGGTTATTGCTGAAAGTAAGGAGGATTTGTGTCGGAAGTGGCAAAGAGCCTCCAAGCTCTGCAAAGAGTACAGTAAATTTAGGAAGCACATACGTTAAGAGAACGATTATTGATGCGCCACCAGTTACGATGAGAATAGTAGGATATATCATTGCTGAAAATACATGTTCCTTTAATTCTTTTCTGGATTCAAGAAATTCATTCAGTTTGTCCAACACCACATCCAGCACGCCTCCAGCCTCACCAGCCCTTATCATGTTTATATAAATCTTTGGAAATACCTCAGGATGCCTTTGCAGCGCGTCAGAAAACGAGCTCCCTTCTCTAATGGATTTTAGAATGGATTGAATTATATTCTTCATCTCTTTGCTTTCAGATATCCCTGAGAGGATGTTGAGGCTTCTGTCGAGAGG
>JAGVMY010000178.1 GCA_020053565.1 Thermodesulfovibrionales bacterium | reverse complement strand
TGGCAGCATGTGAGAGTGATCGGTGAGGATATCGTTGTAACTGAATTGATACTCCCTGAGAACCACAGGATAAGACCTGTTGATATAGGCGCAATGCTTGCAGGTGGACATGTAGAGGTGATGGTAAGGAAAAGGCCGAAGGTTGTGGTTATCCCAACGGGTACAGAACTTGTGGAGGCAGGGGGAGAGTTAAAAAAAGGTGATATCATTGAATATAACTCAAGAATCCTCAGTAGTCTTATCTCCGAGTGGGGAGGTGAGCCTGTCAGGTTTAAGATTGTACCTGACAAGATTGAGGAGCTGAAAAAAGGGATACTGGATGCCCTTACTATAGGAGATTTGGTCGTAGTGAATGCGGGTGCATCTGCTGGTTCAGAGGACTTTACTGCAAAGGTTATCAATGAGCTTGGAGAGGTACTCCTCCATGGGGTGAACATTAAGCCGGGCAAGCCTGTTATCCTTGGTTGGGTAAGAGGCAAGCCAGTGCTTGGAATTCCAGGCTATCCTGTCTCTGCATACATCACATTTCAGTTATTTGCAAAGCCGTTTATCTACCGAAGGCAGGGCCTTGAAATCGAAGAACCTGAAATACTCAAGGCAAAAATTTCACGACAGGTTGCATCTGCACTTGGACAGGAGGAGTTCCTGAGGGTTAAGGTGGGAAAAGTCGGGGATAATTTTATCGCAACTCCTGTGAGTCGTGGAGCAGGTGTACTTATGTCTCTTGTTCGTGCTGATGGATTTGTTCGGATACCAGCCATGTCAGAAGGTATTGGCGCAGGTACAGAGGTGAATGTAGAACTCATGAGATCTAAGAGTGATATTGAACATACGATAGTCTGCATCGGGAGCCATGACAATGCACTCGATCTGCTTGCGAATATCTTGAAAAAGAGATGCCCGAAATTTTCTTTTTCATCGGCTCATGTGGGCTCAATGGGTGGTCTGATGGCATTAAAGAGAGGCGAAGCACATCTGTCAGGTACTCATTTGCTTGATGAGGAGACAGGTGAATACAATGTACCAGTTATAAAGAAACTTCTCTCTGACAAAAAGATTATTCTTATCA
Source organism: Thermodesulfovibrionales bacterium (assembly GCA_020053565.1). Classification (GTDB taxonomy): domain Bacteria; phylum Nitrospirota; class Thermodesulfovibrionia; order Thermodesulfovibrionales; family SM23-35; genus VGWZ01. The sequence continues at coordinate 7,611 of JAGVMY010000178.1, read as the reverse complement.
ATCTTATCTATCGGGAACAAGGTCTTCTCGTGCTGAAAGGCAACCCCAAAAACATAAGAGGATTTGAGGATTTAATAAGGAGTGATGTGGTGTTTGTGAACAGGCAGTCAGGTGCGGGAACGAGACTTCTCACAGACAAGTGTTTGAGAGAACTCGGTATAAAACCAGAAGATGTGAAAGGGTATGAGAGGGAAGAATACACTCATATGGGTGTTGCATCTGCAGTGCTTACAGGGGTTGCAGACACAGGCCTTGCAATCCTCGCATCAGCAAGAGCACTCAATCTCGATTTTATTCCTGTTGCAAATGAGAGATACGATCTTGCGATACCACGTGAGTTCTTTGAGACAGAGATGCTCCAGCATCTCATAAACATTATAAAGGAAGATGCCGAATTCAGGGGAATGGTCGTTGGGCTTGGAGGGTATGATATATCGGACATGGGTAAGGTGATGTATGAGGCTGGGTGAATTTTACCCCGTTAGAAAGGACTGTGCTTTCTAACAGGGTTTATTTATTTCCGCATACAGGGCAGTTCGGGTCTTTTACAGCCTTAAAAATTCTGAATTCAGTCTTGCCTCCATCCCATACGAGGAGTTTTCCTTTGATGTTTTTACCAATACCGGTCAGGTATTTAATGGTTTCAAGAGCTTGAAGCGAGCCTATAACACCAGGGGTTGCACCGAGAACCGGGAAGACCTCACCCGGAGGTGGCTCATGGAAAATGCAGCGAAGGCAAGGCGTCTCAGGAGACTGTATGAAAGTGAGTCTCCCATCCATACCCCATATACTTCCATGAACCATAGGGATATTCTTCCTGATCGCAGATTCATTTAAGAGATACCTTGTAGGAAAGTTGTCCATACAGTCAACGATAATGTCTGCGTTATCCACAAGCTCATCAATATTTTCAGTAACTATCTTCTCAGTAAGTGCAGTTACTTTTACATTCGGGTTCAATTCTGAGAGCGTGAGTTTCCCTGAAATTGCTTTATTCGTACCTATCCTTGTATGGTTATGAAGTATCTGTCTGTTGAGGTTTGTCAGGTCAGGAGAATCAAAATCACAGATCCGTATATGGCCTATTCCTGCAGCAGCAAGATATAGTGCTACTGGCGAACCAAGACCTCCTGCTCCTGCGATGAATACAGTTGAGTTCTTGAGTTTTTCCTGTGTCGTTTCACCCCAGCCATCCATCATCATCTGTCTGTGGTATCGTTTACGTTCTTCTTCAGTAAGTTTCATTATTTTCTCCAATACAGTTAATCATTTTGCTTTCAGTGTTAATAATAAGTAATAAAATTTCATTTTTTCAAGAGAGAAGATTGTAGTATTTTTAGGGAGAATTCAATTATTGTAAGTTATATATATGACTAAAATCTATGTCATAGGAATTGGCTATAAACCTTTTGATGAAAAGACGAGGGAGATTGTGTGTAACTCAGAAATCATTCTTGCATCTCACAGGCTCTTTGATGTCTTCAAAAGATATGAAGAATTCGAGATAGTGAAAGATAAGGTTATGGTGATAGATACTGTTGATGAGACAATCAATTACATGAAATCAGCAATCAGTACTCAGCAATCAGCAATGATTTCCCTTCTTGCCTCTGGAGACCCTATGTTTTTTGGTATTGGGAGAAGGATTATCAATGAATTTGGAAAAGAAAGAGTGGAGATACTTCCTGACCTATCAAGCATTCAGATAGCATTCTCAAGAATAAAGGAGCCATGGGATGATGCGTTGCTCATAAGCCTTCATGGCGGTCCTGATCCAACAAAAAGGAGAAAGCTCAACTATGAACTAAAAGATATTCCTTTATTACTCAAGAAGTATAAAAAAATAGCTATTCTTACTGATAAAGAGAATAACCCTTCGGAAATTGTAAAAGTTCTTCACTCTTCATTTTTCACTCATCACTTACAACTTACACTATATGTGTGTGAAAGGCTTGGATACCCTGATGAAAAAATTATAGAGGCGAAACCATGTGATAGCGCAACTATGTCCTTTGCAGACCCGAATGTTGTCATTATCATCCAAAAGAGTTGAAGTATTTTCTCTATGGGATAAGGAACAGGGGATATCCTGGATTATTGAGGTGCTTCCGATTTGTTTTCAGTCTAATAGTATATCTTTCGTTTCTTCTGAAATGAGTCTCTTTGCCCCAATAAATCTCTTTAGATAATACGGTGAATTAAGGCTGTCTATAGTGACTTTTCTATTCCTTGACGAAGCATGTATAAACAGGTCATTTCCAAGATAAATCCCCACATGCGAAGGGAAGGATGCGTAGGTTCTAAAAAATACCAGGTCTCCGATTGAAAGATCATCTTTATCAATGGTTTCTCCTATATGGAACTGCTCTCGTGCTGATCGTGGTAAGTCAATTCCGAGAAGGCCATATACTTTCTGAACATATGCTGAACAGTCAATCCCCATGAGGCTGTTTCCGCCAAACCTGTAAGGAATATTGAGTAGTTTTTTTGCAAACAAAATAATCCTGTCTTTCAGGCCCATTTCATCGAGTTCTTTAGATTCGGCTATATTTTTTATCTCTTCGTCTGTGCGAACATGTGAAAATGTTGCATTGAGTTCATCCAGTTCTCCTTCAGGTTCAAGAAGGATTTTCTGACCTGGTTTTAATGAATCTGTGTCAAGGCCATTGATATTTTTCAATTCGTCTGCATCGATGCTAAATTTTCTTGCGATCTTATAAATTGTATCACCTTTTCTTACTGTATAGGTTTTTGGTCCGATTTGTTTCACGATGAGTTGTTGACCGAGTCTCAGTTTTGCCGATTTGAGATTATTTATTTCCTTGAGTTCGTTGACTGATAGAGAATACTTTTTTGATATGGCTGATAGGGTGTCACCGTTTTTTACTGTATGATAGAGGGATTTGTCTGTTACGTCAGTTGTTTTTCTTGGAGTTGCATCTGTAGTGAGCGGTTGTGAATGTTTTATTGCTGTTTTCACATCTTGTTTTTTCTCAGGTATCGGTATAACTATTGTCGTGCCTGGTTTAAGATTATCGGGTCTTAGATTGTTTACTCTTATGATATCTTGTGCGCTTACGTTAAATCTTTTTGCTATCTTTGAGGGGTTATCACCCTTTTTTATTGTATAGTGGGTATCAGCATACGTATTGCCTGAGATAAAAATGATAAGTGTAAAAAGAGCAAACAAAAGATAAATCCTTTTCATATTCACCTCTTAGAGTTAAGCTGCCTCTTCCCTTACAAAGTCTTTAAGGGTCGGCAGTTCTGTCAGGTCCTTTAATCCAAAATAGTGTAAAAATTCTTTTGTTGTCCCGTAAAGAAAGGGCCTGCCAGGCGCTTCTTTACGGCCCATTACCTTAATGAGCCTCTTTTCGAGAAGAGTTCTGATAGCGCTGTCAGAATTCACACCCCTGAGTTGTTCGATCTCAGCCCTGATTATAGGCTGTTTGTATGCGATTATAGCGAGTGTCTCGAGTGCAGGCAGTGAAAGCCTGCTTGACATATGTATATTTTTGAATTTTCTTACCCATTCTGCATACTCAGGATTTGTTACCATCTGATAGCCATTGGCGATCTCAACAATGAGTAGCCCTGTATTCCGCTCTTTGTATTGTGCTATCAACTCATCCATAAGCCTTTTAATTTCAGACTCAGGGAGTTCTGTCACATCTTTTACAGAGGAAAGCATTATTGGCTCACCTGAGAGAAAAAGAAGAACCTCAAGTACTGCTTTATTTTCCCTGTCTTCCATCATAGAACGTTCAAAATATACCAGATAAAGACGAAAAATTCAATCTTTTTCTTCAATTCTTTTCTTCACTGATGATTTCTACTGCATCCTTCTTCAAGCGCTTTCTATCGTACCTTTTCTTGTCCTTTTTAGTGATTACAGTGTGTTTGCGGAGTTTCAACACCGCCTCCATAGGAAGGCGTGGCTTTGGCTTTTTCTTTTTTGAGGATTTTTTCATTATAATAAATATACCCCAAAATGTTAAAAGTTTGAAGCATTGAAATGAGAGAGGCAACAAGGGAGAAATTCCATGAAGTGAAATAGGGGGGTGATATCTGATATAATTTACTCAGAGGCGGTGTGAACAACTGAGAGACAGACTGAGAAAAACAGGAATTGATGTTATAAGGAAAGTGAGAAAGGCACTGTAGAAATGAATGAGAAAAAAGGAGAGGTTATTCTCATTGTAGATGATGATCCTTATACCCTTGAATCTATTTCATCATTACTGAATGAACATGGCTATTCTGTTGTTGCTTGTGGAAATGCCGCAGATGCGATGGCTAAAATACAAAAAAACAGGATTGATATTGTATTGACAGATATCAGGATGCCTGTGGTTTCAGGAATTGAGCTCCTTGAAAAAATCCATAGTTTTAACTCTGAAATACCTGTAATCCTGATAACTGCATATGCGGAACTGGACATGGCCATTGATGCAATAAGAAGAGGCGCCTTTGATTTTATAACTAAGCCTTACAGCCCTGAATATCTTGTTCATGCGGTTGAGAGGGCTATCGAGCATAACAGGTATGTACGGCTGGAGAAGGAATTCAAATGTATGCTTCAAGATTCCGTAAAGGAGAAAACAGAAAAATTAAATGAAATCGAGGTATTAGCTGCCGGTATAGCCCATGAGATAAGAAATCCTATTGGCAATGTCAAAGCTGCAGCACAATTATGTTTCAAAAAATATGACCCTGACGAGCGGCTAAGAACATATCTTAAAATTATAATAAAGAACACTGAAAAGGTAAACAGGGTTATCAAAGACTTACTAAATCTTGCAAAACCACATAAGGCCCTCTTTAAGAGAGGCTCTATTGATAAGGTTATTAATAATCTATGTGATCTTGTTAAGGCGAAATGTTCAAAGCAGAAGGTGCTTCTTATCAAGAGATCTTCAAGAAGACTACCCGAAATTTCTCTGGATGAAAGACTTCTCGAAGAGGCGTTTCTAAATCTTATACTCAATGCCCTGGATGCAATGCCAAAAGGTGGAAGACTTGCTATCACCACCTATTACGACTATAATGCCAGAGAGATTGTAATAAGTTTTATTGATTCAGGCAGCGGGATTTCAGAGGATAATCAAGGCAGGATATTCTACCCCTTCTTTACCACAAAGAAAAACGGCACAGGATTGGGGCTTTCTTTAGCCCTACAGATTATCGAGCTTCATAAAGGGAAGATTCATATAGAAAGTAAGTTGGATTATGGCACAGAGGTAACAGTGAGACTTCCCGCGTATAAAGGATAGGGTTTCAGAAGATGGACCCCATTAGACCACTAATTTTTAAGTTGAGATTGTTTAGAAGTGTACCCTGTAGTTACATTAAAATAGGGTTGATGTTTTTGCAACAAAGGGATGTAGTTACGGATTTTAAGGAGGTCTAACGGGGTGGGCAAAATCCTGACTTGACAAAATTCAGGAAGCTGATATAATTTGAGCTATATAACCTCGTATCGGGGGTGAGGTAAGCAAATGAAGATAGGACAGAGAATAAATGACTTGCGGCTGCGCCAGAAGCTTACATTGAAAGAACTGTCAAAAAAGACAGGATTGACTGCGAGCTTTCTCTCACAGGTAGAAAGAGCGCTCGTATCCCCTTCGGTCAGTTCATTGGAGAAAATAGGTATCAATTAATGATATCTGGTTTTTTTTAGGGAGGTAAAGCAATATGGGCACTGATCATGAAAAAGATTTTCTTGATAGTATAATAGATAGTGTAATTGTAGTAGATAAAGAGGGTAAGGCAAGAGAAGTAAATAAGGCAACCCTTAAACTTTTAGGTTATAAAAAAACAGAAGAAATAATCACGTTACCTTTTGAAAAAATTTGTAAAAACTTCTCCACGGCCGGCTTGAAGGATAAACTTCCTTTAGCGGAGCAGGAACTGATATATCTGGACAAGGAAGGTAAGGAAATCCCCGTAAGCGTTAATATCACAACCAGAATTTTCTATCCGGATGATATCATCTTTATGGGGAGGAGTATAAGTAAGATTAAAGATTTGATTAGCGAACTTACTCAATCTCAGGAAGAACTCACAACTTCTTATAAAGAGCTACAAGCAAGTAAAGATGATTTGGTGCGTTCTGAGAAACTTGCCTATACTGGCCGGATTGCTGCCAGTATTGCCCATGAGATAAGAAATCCTCTGACCAATGTTTCTATGTCCATCCAACAACTCAAAAAAGGTAACAAGATAAACCAAGAGGGTTTTAAACATATTGAAATTGTTGAGAGAAATATAAAAAGGATTAACTATCTAATTACGGAACTATTAAACTGCGCCCGGCCAGCTAAACTTAACCTCCAGCCTTATGATATCCACAAGGTCGTAAATGAAGTCTTGGAGTCCTATAAAACCAAGATTGACTTACAAAGAATAAAAGTAATTAAAAACTTTGACTCTAAATTACCTGTATTAAAAATTGATAAAGAACAGATAGAACGTGCCTTTTTGAACTTAATTAGCAACGCTATTGAGGCTATGCCACGTGGCGGCGACTTAACTATTAACACAGAATTAGATGGAAATTTTTTCCTGGCAAAGATTCGTGATACCGGCAAAGGCATCCCCGAAGAAGATATTATCAATATATTTGACCCCTTCTTTAGCACCAAGACTCAAGGCGTGGGTTTAGGATTGACGATATGCTACGGAATTATTGTTAGCCATGGTGGGACTATTGAGGTAGACAGTAAATTCGAAAAAGGTTCCCTCTTTACTATTTCTTTGCCCATTGAACAGAGGACGACACACACAGAGAGAGAGTAAAATGCCCGGAGGAATTGTATGGCAGAGATAAAATGGGATATTAAAAGAGGTGCAGATATTTATCGGCAAGTGGTAGACATCCGCTTAAAGTCTTGGATTTCCACTGGTAAGATAAAGCCTAGCGAGATAGTTGTCTGGCGCAGTGGTTTTTCGGGTTGGCGCAGACCTGAAGAACTTGGAGAGCTTATACCCTATTTTAGGCAATATGAGATAGGCAAATTAAAAAAGATCGAAGAAAGAAAACTGGTAAGAAAGGCCTTACCTGAAAAAACCCAGATAAAGAATATTTTAATCATAGACGATGAAAAGGATTTGTGCCAGCTTTTAGGTGATACCTTAAGCTCTCATGGCTATAATGTAGAGTGCGCCAATACCAATAGGGAAGCAATAAATAGTTTAAATAGACGCTCACCTGATCTGGTATTTTTAGATTTAAAATTACCTGATGGTGATGGATTGAGGCTTTTATCTTCTATTAAAAAGATAAATCCAAGCACAACAGTAAATATAATCTCTGCCTATGGCACTGAAGAAGTTAGAGACGAGGCAAGGAGATTGGGGGCTTATGTTTTTATAGACAAACCTTTTAGTGAAGAGGCTATATTAAGTATTATAAGAGAACTTTGTGAGGTGGGAGTGCGTTAAAGTGGAAAGAATTCTGGTTGTAGATGATGATAAGGACCTACGTTTTAACCTTTCAAGTATCTTAAAGGATGAAGGCTATGATGTGCTTGCTGTAGAGGATGGAAAGGAAGCGCTTAAGGCAGTCCAAAATAATTCCCCTAATTTAGCCTTATTAGATATTCGGCTTCC
>JAGVMY010000011.1 GCA_020053565.1 Thermodesulfovibrionales bacterium | reverse complement strand
TCATGACAATGAAGGAGTCTATAAAGACCTGCCAAATCCCTTCGAGGCTACGAGATACCACTCATTGGTCATCGAGAAAGCCACTCTTCCTGCCTGTCTCAAAGTAAGCGCAGAGAGTGAAGATGGTGAGATCATGGGAGTCAGGCATAATGAATACCATATAGAGGGGATTCAATTCCACCCGGAGTCTATACTGACCAGGGTGGGAAAGGACCTTTTGAAGAATTTTCTGAACAGTATCAGTGATTCAGACAGTAGACCATAGACATCAGACATTAGACTTAGGGTGTCCGTTTACGGTTTGCAGTTAACAGTTGGCAAAAATGCTCCAAGCTTTATATAACAGCGGGCTTAAGCCTGCTGTTGTAATTAAACCTTAAACAGTAAACTGAGAACCGTGAACGGTTACAGAAAAGTCTGGTGTCTACAGGCTGAAGTGTCCTAACAGTCTTCAGTCTACAGCCTATCTACCTGAGTAGTTACAAGGAGACAAGTATCATGATTACAGAGGCAATAGGAAAGGTAATTGAAAGAAATAACCTGTCTGAAACAGAGATGATAGGAGTAATGAACCAGATAATGGGTGGAGAGGCAACCCCTGCCCAGATAGCCTCGTTCATTACGGCTCTGCGAATGAAGGGAGAAACCATAGAGGAAATTACCGGCGCAGCCAGGGTTATGCGCGAAAAGGCTATTAAGATAAACACAAACTCTTCTACAGTTATAGATACATGCGGGACCGGTGGAGATGGAGCCAATACCTTTAACATATCCACTACTTCAGCCTTTGTGGCAGCAGGGGCTGGTATAACCGTAGCAAAACACGGGAACAGATCGGTTTCAAGCAACTGCGGAAGCGCAGATGTCTTAAAGGCTTTGGGAGTAAACATCGAAGCAGGTGCAAACACAGTGGAAAGATGCCTTAATGAAAACGGTATTGGCTTCCTCTTTGCCCCTCTGCTTCACGGAGCCATGAAGTATGCGATCGGACCCCGGCGGGAGATTGGCATAAGAACTGTCTTCAACATATTGGGGCCATTGACCAACCCTGCAGGAGCTTCTGCGCAGGTAATAGGTATATATTCCAAAGAGCTGACAGAAAAATTGGCTGCTGTTTTGGGCAATCTGGGGAGCCGACACGCCTTTGTAGTCCATGGTGAGGATGGGCTGGACGAGATCAGTCTGACTTCCAAAACAAAAATCTCTGAGCTAAAAAACGGAAAGGTAGATACCTACTGGGTAAAACCAGAGGATTTCAATATTGAACGATGCCGGACTGAAGACCTGATGGGAGGAAACCCTGAAGAAAACGCCAGTATCACTCTGAGGGTTCTCAAAGGTGAAAAAGGACCGAAAAGGAACATAGTTCTCCTCAATGCGGCGGCCGCTATTGTAGTCGGTGGAAAGGCAGAAACCTTTGCCGAAGGTATCAGGGTTGCAGAAAAGTCCATAGATAGCGGTGCTGCCATGAAGAAGCTGGAAGGGCTTGTGAAAATGAGTAATAAAGGGTAAACGGTGAACAGTGAACGGTAATTTTTTAGATGAGATTATCAGCCATAAAAAGAATGTCCTGATAGAGGGTAAGAAAAGGTGTTCTATAGATGAACTTCGAGGAATAATAGGTGCCTTGCCCCCCATAAGAGACATCAAGTCTGCCATAACCTCCCCATCCACTCCAATAAGGATTATTGCCGAGGTAAAGAAGGCATCGCCATCTAAAGGGATAATCAGGGAAGATTTCGATCCGGTTGAGATTGCAAAGACCTATGAAGCCAATGGGGTATCGGCCATATCCGTACTTACAGAAGAGAAATTTTTCCATGGAAGCCTTGATTACCTCAAAAAAATAAGAGAGGTAACTGCTATTCCTCTTCTATGCAAGGATTTCATCTTTGATGAGTATCAGATATACCAGGCCCGTGTATTCGGTGCCGATGCCTTCTTGTTGATTGCAGCGATACTGGACGATAGTGAGTTGAAGAAGCTTTTAAAGACCGGAAGGAGGCTGGGAATGCAGGCTATTGTGGAAGTCCACAACCTTGAAGAATTGAAGATGGTTCTTCAAACAGAGGCTGAAATTATTGGCATAAACAACCGGAATCTGAAAACCTTCAAAACCGATATATCCACAACAGAACGTCTCATCAAAGAAATCCCGCAGGATAAGATTGTGGTGAGTGAAAGCGGCATCAATACAGCCAAAGATATTTCAAGATTAAGGGGATGCGGGGCACATGCCTTTCTCATCGGAGAAAGTCTTATGAGGGAGAGGGATATAGCCAAAAAGCTCACCGACCTCCTATCTTTACAATAAAGAAAATCCCTTTCCCAAATAGCCTTATCAGAGATGAAGGAAAACTGCCTTTTGACCAGTTTATTGAGCTCTTTACATCTATGTGGAATCAGGGGGTAACCCTCGGTGTGCTTCCTAAATTAAAAAATGTCAAGTAAAGGGTTGCGTCCCCTTTATCCCCCTTTATCCCGGTGCAGTTACTCGTTAAGCCTTCTTTCTCTCTCGATAAGATATCCGGAAACATACTTATGGATGATACTGGATACCAGCGTCTGATAAGGGATGCCTTCTTGTGCCGCGATGACCTGCACCTGGTCTAAGTCCTTCGACGACATTCGAATGTTGATTCTCTTGTCTTTTTGTAGCGTATTCCTTGCGTATCGCCGAAGCTTCGCTATTTCCTTCTTCGGATTCTCGACCGGCACCCATTCTCCACGCTCATATGATTCAAGGATATTCTTTTCCTCGGCATCTAAAACTATCTTTTTCATTTCTTTGTCCTCACATACTTGTTTGTAGCCTTTCTACTTGGGATAATGGTTTTGAGAAACAGCTCCTCACTTTTTTCAACATAAGGAACAAGGTATGCATAGTCATCAATCTGGACTATGGCGATCTTTTGCCCTGGGTATCTATCCTGTTTTGGATGTTCTATTGTATCAAGAACATCTCCTCTTTCCATCAGTATGACAACCTGTTCAAAACAAACACCTCTGTTCTTTCTGAGCATCTCGTTTTTTTCATTATCCCATCGAAAGACATTCATATAATATGATTACGACAATGTGTGCCTTTTGTCAATATTATCTTCTGGGCTTAACGTGTTGCTCACGGGGCGCGGCTTTTTGCGCTCCCGTGCAGCAAATTGTTA
>JAGVMY010000116.1 GCA_020053565.1 Thermodesulfovibrionales bacterium | reverse complement strand
TGCTCTTCCGATCTATTCATTCATACCCAAAAACTGAATTTTAATTGCTCAGTCGCTGAGTATAAATAGTATAAATAAAGAGAAGTTGTGACTTTCTCCGAGAAGGTTGCTTTTTATCCTGAAAATGAAATGTGAAGCAATAACGTTCTTCCCCGATATATTGACTGCCTATATTAATGAAAGTATTCCCTCAATACTTGAATTATAATCCTAAACCAGAAACTTAACTCTTTCTGGTTCTCTTTGTTTATTTCAAACCGTAATCGTTAATTTTCAGACTCCCTCAAAACTGAAGATTAGTAGGTGCACTCGGTAAAAAGTATGTCTTTATTTCAGGGTATAACTTTGCAGACCCGTACATCAAATCAATAGGAGCGAAGAAATGGGGTCAGGTCTATTTTCTTAGCATAAACATAAAAGATCCTTTTCAGATATTTTCTATTTTTTTCTATTAAACTTCATACACAATATTTACCAAAATTCTTAGCCTATAGATTGGATGATGTCAAGAATTAGGTCAATATTCTCATTTTCTCTCATTTAGCCATCTTAAAATAATCCATATCCTGGAACTTTTCTGCACCATTTCCTGTCTAATCAACTGAGAATAAAAATATCAAAGGAGGTTTGAGATGAAAAGGAAGTATCTTTTAATCGCTTTAGTGGTTATTCTTTTAGTAGGGATCGGGTATAGGGCAATGGCAGTATCGGAGAAGTCTGAATCAAACCGTATTGAGGATGGCAAAAAACAGAAAGTTCTTTCTACTGGATTGGAAGACCAGACAGGGGTAGCGTTGACTATTTATAACGTAAACCTCGGACTTGTGAAAGACCAGAGGGAGATTAAGCTCGCAAAGGGGACTGGTGAACTGAGGTTTATGGATGTGGCATCACAGATCATACCAACGAGTGTCCATATAAAATCAATCATTGACCCCGACAGTCTTCAGATCCTTGAACAGAACTACGAATATGACCTCCTCAATCCTCAGAAGCTCCTCGACAAATATGTGGGGAAAGAGGTAAAACTCTATTACCGAAATCCATATACCGAACAAGAAGAGATTGTTACAGCCACGCTTCTGTCGAATAACGTAGGGCCCATATTCAAGATCGGTGACGAGATCACCTTCGGTCACCCTGGAAGGATCATATTCCCCGGAGTTCCTGAGAACCTCATCTCGAAACCAACTCTTGTCTGGCTTTTGGAAAACCACCTTTCAAAAGCTCAGAAGGTCGAGTCATCGTATCTCACCAATGGAATCAACTGGAGGGCTGATTATGTTGTCACACTGAATGAGAAGGATGACAAAGCAGACCTTTCCGGCTGGGTCACCATTGATAATAAGAGTGGTGCGATGTATAGGGATGCAAAGCTCAAGCTTGTTGCAGGTGATGTGAACAGGGTTAAAGACAAATACGAATACAAAAACAAGATGATGCGTTACGCAATGGCAGAAACCCCGAAAGCAAAAGAACAGTTCAAAGAGGAAGAGTTCTTTGAGTACCACATTTACACGTTGCAGAGGCCATCAACGATCAAAGACAACCAGACAAAACAGATAAGTCTCATAAGTGCTGATAATGTTCCTGTAAAAAAAGAGCTGCTCTACCGCGGTGCACAATATTATTACTACAACCAGCATGGCAAGGTCATATCAAACCAGAAGGTCGGAGTGTTTGTGGAGATTGCAAACAAGAAGGAGAACAACCTCGGTATCCCACTTCCAAAAGGCACCATCCGGGTTTACAAACATGATAAAGAGGGAAGCCTTCAGTTTGTCGGTGAGGACTCTATAGACCATACACCTAAAGATGAAAAAGTCAGAATCAAGCTCGGAGATGCCTTTGATGTGGTAGGGAGCAGAAAACAGACGGACTGGAAGAAGATTGCCTATGACACCTACGAGGCAGCTTTCGAAATTTCCCTCAGAAACCATAAAAAGGAAGACGTTGTGGTGAGGGTTGTTGAGCCGATACCAGGAGACTGGAAGATGCTTAACTCATCACATGAATATACAAAAACTGAGGCCTTCACTGCTGAATTCAATATCTTAGTTCCTAAAAATAAAGAGACAAAGCTTACCTATAGGGTGAAGATGAGATTTTAAAACCACCCCCCTCCCCTCCTTACCAAGGAGGGGATTAAGGGGAGGTCAGGTGTAATGAGAGGAAATTGACTTTAACTCCATACGCTGTTTAAACTTAAATCTATGAAAAAAGATCTTGTAAAAATAATTGAAGACGCATTGAAAGTACTCGACATCGAAACACCTCTTCATATCGAGATAGAAGTGCCTCAGAATGAGTCTTTTGGGGATATGGCAACGCCTGTAGCAATGATCCTCGCAGCAACATTAAAAAAACCTCCAAGAAAAATTGCAGAGGAACTCGTCAATGCCATTAAAGATAATCCTGTTTTTGAAAAAATAGATATTGCTGGTCCAGGATTCATTAATTTCACTTTTTCAAAAAAATATCTTTATTCAGAGCTTAAAAAATTACTACAGGATAAAAGCAGATTTTTGCGAGATAACATCGGGAAGGGCAAACGGGTTCAGATCGAATTTGTGAGTGCAAACCCAACAGGCCCACTTCATCTTGGCCACGGAAGGGGCGCTGCAACAGGTGCAGCCCTTGCAAATCTTCTTAAAGCTGCGGACTATGACGTTGAAAGCGAATACTATATAAACGATGCAGGAAAGCAGGTAAAACTCCTCGGTTTATCAGTATTTGCTCGTTATCATCAAATTCTTGGAATAGAATATCCCTTTCCGGAAGAAGGTTACAGGGGTGAATACATAGAGGAGATTGCACACGCAATCATTAAAGAAGAAGGGAAAAAGTATCTCCGGAAAGGTTTTGACGAGGTATCTGATTTTTTTACTGACTATTCCTACAAAATGATGCTCTCGGATATCAGAAAAGATTTAACGGATTTCGGTGTCATTTTTGATACATGGCAAAGTGAAAGAGAACTTTACAATAAAGGTGATGTAGAAAAGGCTATTGACGACCTGAAAACAAAGGGATTTATATACGAAAAAGATGGTGCCATCTGGTTTAAGGCAACTTCTTTTGGAGATGACAAAGACAGGGTTATCATCAAACAGGATGGCGAATATACCTATTTTACTTCTGACATTGCATATCACAGGCATAAAGTAGAAAAAAGATATGATGAGTTGATTGATATATGGGGTGCTGACCATCACGGGTATATCCCGAGGGTGAAGGCAGTTATCGAGGCACTTGGCTATCCTAAGGAAAAGTTAAAGGTTTTACTCGTACAGATGGTCACTCTCCTGAGAGGCGGTAAACCGGTCCAGATGTCAAAAAGAGCAGGTGAGTTTATAACCCTGAGAGAAGTCATAGACGAAGTGGGAGCAGATACAACAAAATTTATATTCCTTACGAGACGG
>JAGVMY010000114.1 GCA_020053565.1 Thermodesulfovibrionales bacterium | reverse complement strand
ATCAAGTTAGAGCTGAATACAGTCTTGAAAAAATTAAGGAAATTAATTTTTATTTTTATTTCCGATCAGGATCGTTTTTTCTCTTGACAGAGGGAGGCCTTATAAGTGTTACACATAACGTCTTGTTGCTAAAGATTCTATTCTTTGGTTTGCTAATTTAACATAGGAAGGTTCAATATCATATCCGATATAATGTCTGTCGTCTTTCAATGCAGTAAGACAAGCAGTGCCACTACCGCAGAAAGGGTCTAAAACAACATCTCCCTTGAAAGTATATAGTTGAATCAATCTATGTGGTAATTCTTCTGGGAATGGGGCGGGATGACCAATGCTTCTTGCAGAAACTGCTGGGAATGTCCAGACGCTTTTTGTCCACTCAAGAAAATCTTCTTTAGCAATTGTATCTTTTTTGTTTCCTCTTTTCCTTGAAAAAGACTCCTTAGAAAAAATTAAAATATATTCGTGGATGTCTCTTAATACTGGGTTGCCAGCAGACAACCAACTGCCCCAAGCAGTTGAAGGACTTGAGCTTGATGCTTTATTCCAAATTATTTCACCCCTCATTAGAAAACCAATATCAGCCATATCTTCAATGATATAGCTGTGCAAGGGGATATATGGTTTTCTTCCGAGATTGGCAACATTAATACAGGCTCTACCACCTGTTACCAGTTTTTTGTATGTTTCCTTGAATACTTTTTTTAATAATGCTCTGTATTCCTCAAGAGATAGGTCTTTGTCATATTCTTTTTTCACATTGTATGGCGGTGAAGTAACCATCAAATGAACACTGCAATCAGGGATTTCATCCATTACCTCGCTGGATTTGCAATATATTTTGTCGAGATTATCTGGTGGAATTGGATTTTCAATAAATTTAACGTGTTCAGGAACTTTTTTATCACCATATAATTTACTGTTGTAAAATTCTGAAGAATCATGATTTATCCTGCCCGGAGTTCCAAAGGAACTCGTTTTAGTACCATTACGCTTGTATTTTTTGAAAGTTTCGCTTTGATTACTCATTGATTAATTTTAAAAAGACCTCTGCTTTCTTCTCATAAGTTTGTTCTTCGTTTGCTTTCTCTATGATTTGACCTAATTCTTTTTTACTTTTCATACTCGAAAAGTAATTTCTTTCTTCAGACAATAGATTTGCAAAAGCATTTTTTAACTCGATGAAACTGTCAAACCTGTAAAAACCTTGCTTGTCAGTTTTTTTGATATTCTCTCCATCATTATCTAACGGTTTGGGATTAACAGACCAAAAGCTTTGTATAATTCCAGCACTTTTTAGATGATCAACTTTGGAGTAATAGCTATTTGTGATTGGGGTATTCCCCATGATGATAATCGGTATTTTGGAGGCTTTAGAACTTGAGACTCTTATATTTATGCTCTTGCCAATTGCTTTGAGCATTGAATCAGAGCGTAAAAGGCCGGGATTGCCTTGATGAGTTTTATAGTCGCCGATACAGACTAATGATTTGTTTTTTTGAAGTTCCCAATTCCAAACGACGGACATCTTGACTTCTATTATTGCAAGAATATCATCAGGAAATTGATTGAGAGAGTTGTTTTTAGAAATAACTACATCGGCAGGAGACATGTTTGACAGGGCAATTTCATTGCAAATTGCCCCTTGAACAGCAAATAATCCTTTATCTCTTACAATCTCTTGAATTAGGTCGGTAGTCCACTTTTCAGTAAAACTTCCGATGAGAGCATTTCTGCTTTGAAGAGTGCTCTTTTTGCCGACATAACCTTTAGGCCAATACGCCAAATACTGACCTGACTCGGTGACATAAAATAACTGCTCCGGTGTTGCAAACTGAGATGATTCTTTGAAGAACCTTTGTTCGACTTCTTTGTTCCAAAGCTTTTCCATTTGAGCTATTTTAGCTTTTTTCAATCAGGATATGGAAGGGTGATAATTTCTTAATAATCGTGGTATTGCATATGATTTTATTTTATGTGTAACGCCTGAAGTCATCGGCCCAGTGAAACCGAGTCCGATGGAGTAAATCGTTAGGCGCTCTTTTTTGTATTTTGAGGATAATGGTCGCTATCCCAATACTGTTCGGCATGTATATTGCTTTACAAAATTAAACAAGGTTACAAGGCACAGCTAAACAGGCAAAAGACAATTAATATGGTTGTTATTTATAGCAAAGACACAGACCAGTAATACCTGAAGGTTAATATTTTGCAAAAGGGCAAAGCAGTTGTAGGGACAAATAAGGGACACATCCCATTATTCTCCTCCACCACCTTCCCTACAATCCTATACTTTGAGCCCTTCTTCTGCTCAATGTCCTCATGCCTAACATTAAGGATGCAGGACAATCGTATCGCCGAATTTTTTAAGCTGCTTGAAGGTAGCTTCCTCTTCGTCGTTCTTCACGACATAGTCTCTCAACACTAAGTGTATCATGTCTACGTCATGGACATATTATTTTAACGTGTCCAAGTTATGCGAAAAAATGGACGCGTCGTTCCCCGTCTAAATGAGGTAATGAGAACCGTCAATAGGGTAATAACTATCCCTTTATTGCCTACATGTCAACGGTTTCGACATATATTTATCATGTGTCGAAATAGCAAGCAGATTTCGACACGTTCTTCAATCATGTCGACGTTGTCGACATATTACTTTGAAAGCAATCTATAGAGCTGAACATTCAGATACAGGTTCTCCTTGCCTACCTTATGGCTCTTGAGAACACCAATTTTCCCCAATTCCTTCAGATACTCGGCAGCGGTCTGTCTCTCTGCAATTCCTGCATCCACAAGGAACTGCCCCTTGGTATAGGGCTGGTGAAACAGTAACTCTATTAGCTCCTTGGAATATACTCTTGGTGGTAAGCGTTTCTTGGCAAATATAAGCGTCTCTTCGATAAGCTCCCTTATAGAGATAATTTTTTTTCTTGTATGAACAGCGGTCTCCTCAATCGCCTCAAGCATGAAGAGTATCCAGGGCCCCCATTTCCTCTTTTCTGTGACATCCCTGAGCAGACGGTAATAGTCGTTCTTGTTTTCGATGATGTACTTGCTCAGATACAGCACAGGGGAATCGAGCAGATCCTTGAGGATCAGATAGAGTATGTTCAGAATCCTGCCTGTCCTCCCATTGCCGTCAGTGAATGGGTGAATGGCCTCGAACTGGTAATGAATCAGAGCGAGCTTTATGAGGGGGTCGACAGAATTATCCTCATGGATGTATTCTTCAAGGTTTTTCAGCTTATCCCTGATAATAGATTCTCCCTCAGGAGGGGTGTATATATCACCTCACCTGTAGTTATGTTCTTAATTGCTGTGCCAGGCATATTCCTGATACCAGCCTGATTTTCTTTGATCGTCTGATAAATCTTGATAAAAACATTTGTTGTCAGAAATGGCCTTTTCTTTAGAGTATTGAATCCCTCTGAGAGTGCTTCACGGTATCTGAGGACCTCTTTTGTCGCTGCATCTACCTGAGATGTCTTGATTGTCAGCGCCCTGAACAAAGCGTCTGTAGTTGTGATGATATTTTCTATCTCTGAACTCAACTGCGCTTCCTGAAGGACAATGGTATTAATCAGCATAGCCTGGTTGGGTATAGTCTTACCAAGCCCCTTCAGTTCTGCCAATGCCCTGCCTGCAGAAACAGTCTTTTTCAGGATAGCAGCAGTCTCGATATTCTCTTTTGGCGGAAGCAGGGAGAGTTGGTTATAAGACTTAAGGGGATCGAATTTCATCTTCTTCATGTTTAATACTTCTTCTCCTTCTTTACCACCTTCCCGATGATTCGGCACATGTTCCCTTTCTGGGCTCGATGATTCCCTCGACATACATATTTGTACCAGCAATGCTCAATAATTTCAAGCAATTAGAATTACCGATTAGCAGGTGTAATTTTCAAGTAAGGACCATTTAAATATAAGGACGCGTTATCTAAAAGGTTCTCAAAGTTACAAAAAGATTTCAGTTGCTGAACACTAAATGCTTTTTTACTCAGGCTGTTTGAATGGATTAGCCCTTAATACCCTGGCAAGTTTTGGGGGTTTTCCTTCCAGCACAAAGATTGCCATGCCTCTTTCCTCATTCTTTTTGCCACTGACCACCCATGTGCCTTTCCACGAGACATTAAGGTAAATCACTGAATCTTCTATGTCAACCCATCGAGGAGTAAAGGTAAGCTCAACGCTATCAAAGCTTTTCATAGCTCCTATAAGTTCTCGATAACCCTCTTTTGTAGAATTTCTTTCGAGAGTTGCACGGTCATTTTTTACATAGGCATTTCTTATCGTCTCGGCAATTCCAAATAACTCATTCGCTATCGTTGATTCCGGCGAAACCTTTTTCACTTCTTTCTTCCCGCAAGATGCAATGAGTGAAACCGAGATAAGACAAATAAAAATAAAAAATGCAAAATGTAAAATTGTGGACTCTCTACGAGTCGTTGACCCTGTTTTTGATTTTTTATTTTTGATTTTTAATTCTTGGTTATACATCTATATTCCTTGCCTCCAATGCATGGGTAGTAATGAACTCTCTTCTTGGTTCTACCTGATCCCCCATAAGAATGGTGAATATCTGGTCTGCCTGCACAGAATCCTGGATGTTCACCTGAAGGAGTGTCCTTTTTTCAGTGTCCATTGTTGTCTCCCAGAGTTGATGGGGGTTCATTTCTCCAAGTCCTTTATACCTCTGAATGGTGAGTCCTTTTTTGGCTGTTGCATATACAACGTTAAGAAGCTCTGAGCTTGTGGATATCTCTCTTGCTCCTTCTTTAATCTGTATCTTATAGGGCGGTTCTCCGAGATCCCTTATGATACTGTAAAGATTCACCAGCTCTCTGAACTCAGGAGATGTAAGGAAATTGGTATCCAGGTTGAGTTTATAATTATGCCTCCTTATCTCAACCCCGTAAGTCTGATGTTCTTCATCAAGCTGGATTTCACCTATAGCTATGCTCTGGTCCTTTTCTTTTATCATCCTTAAAAATTCTTCGAGCTTAACACTGTCTTTCAATGTGTCTTTATTGATACCTGCTGAAAGGATAAACCGTAAAAGCTCCGGGTCTTTTCTTCTCTTCTCAAACCATTCTGTCAGCCGCTCAAACCTGAAAAGCCTTTTCATATGCGTGATAAGTGCTTTTCCCCTCAATGCCTGTCCCTTTATAGAAACCTCGAGGTCGTCTGAAGCAAGTTCAAAGAGCATGCCCTGCATCTCTGTCTCATTCTGAATATACTTCTCTGTCTTGCCTTTTTTCACCTTGAAGAGCGGCGGCTGGGCAATATAAAGATATCCCCTTTCTATCACCTGGGGCATCTGCCGGTAAAAAAAGGTGAGAAGTAATGTTCTTATATGCGCGCCGTCAACATCAGCATCTGTCATAAGGATAACCTTATGATACCTTATTTTTGATATATCAAAATCATCAGGTCCTATGCTTGTTCCCAGGGCGGTTATAAGCACCTTTATCTCCTCTGAACTGAGCATCTTGTCAAAACGTGCCTTCTCAACATTCAATATCTTACCTCTGAGAGGGAGTATGGCCTGAGTACGTCTGTCTCTGCCCTGTTTTGCAGATCCACCTGCAGAATCTCCTTCAACAATGAAGATCTCACTCAATGCAGGGTCTTTCTCAGAACAGTCTGCAAGTTTTCCAGGCAGGCCTGTGTCTTCAAATACTCCTTTTCTCCTTGTCAACTCCCTTGCCTTCCTTGCTGCCTCCCTCGCCCTTGATGCCTGGAGTGCCTTTTCAACAATTTTTCTCACTACAGACGGATTTTCCTCGAAATATGTGCCAAGACCCTCATTCACTATAGATTCTACTATCCCTTTCACCTCGCTGTTTCCGAGCTTCATCTTTGTCTGGCCTTCAAACTGGGGTGAAAGAAGCTTTACGTTAATCACGGTAGTAAGTCCCTCTCTTATATCATCACCTGAAAGTGACTCTTTTCCGTCTTTCAGCAGTCCTGAGGAGACTGCATAGGTATTTACTGTCCTTGTCAGTGCTGACTTAAAACCGATGAGATGAGTCCCGCCCTCTTTTGTATTGATATTGTTCGCAAAGGTGTAAATTGTCTCTGTGTAGCCATCATTATACTGGAGGGCTATTTCAACGATGACATCTTCTTTTTCACCGGATATATACACGGGTTTAAGATGAATTGGTGTCTTATTTTTATTGAGGTGCTCAACAAAAGATACAATTCCACCGCTATAAAGGAATACCTGATTCTTTTCTGTCCTTTCATCTGAGAGAGTTATCTTGAGCCCTCTGTTAAGAAATGCCAATTCCCTCAGCCTCTGAGATAAGATATCGTAACTGAAATCTAACACTTCAAATATCTCGGAGTCAGGTTTAAATGTCACCTTTGTGCCTCTTCTTTTTGTCTTTCCCACTAGAGTGAGCGGGCCTGATGGCACACCTCTCTCATAATGGTGCTGATAGACATTCCCGTTCTGTCTTATCTCTACGTCAAGCCATTCTGAAAGTGCATTCACTACTGATACACCAACTCCATGTAATCCACCTGATATCCTGTATGCCTTAGATTCAAATTTTCCCCCTGCGTGTAACTCTGTGAGCGCAACCTCTGTTGCGGAACGCCCTGTAGGATCTCCTGGATGGGGATCAGTTGGTATGCCTCTCCCGTCATCTATTACTGTGCAACTTCCGTCGTGATGAATAATCACGTCTACATTCTTACAATAACCTGCAAGTGATTCATCAACGCTATTATCAACTACTTCATAGACAAGGTGGTGCAACCCTTCTATGCCCGTTGATCCTATGAACATTGCAGGCCTTTTCCTGACTGCGTCGAGGCCTTTGAGTATCTTTATATCTTCGGCAGTATATGAATCATTCTCGTTCACTTTATCTTCCAATCTTATCTCTCCTTCTTAAATACGTTATGCGTCATGCGTAATCTGTAATTGTTAAGGGTTTGTTCTGCACTCCTTACTCATCACGGTTCACGCTTTATAATCTTTATATTCTCATCGGCATAACCACGCACCTGTAATCTTCGTTGCCCTCTTCTCTCATGAGCACAGGGCTCAGCGGATCCTGAAGCTCAAGAACAATATTCTCTGATGACATTACACCGAGGGAATCCAGGAGATACCGTGCATTAAATCCCACTGAAAGTTTTTCACCTTTATAATCCACAGCAACTTCTTCCCTTGCCTCTCCAATGTCAGGGTTTGACGACGAGATTATAAGGTTCCCGCCTGAGGCGGACTCATCAAAATCAAACCTTACGGCATTTGCCCTCTCTCTTGACATCACCGAGACCCTTCGGAGTGCTTTCGTGAAGGTCTCCCTTTTCATCGCTACCTTTTTTTCATTTCCCTGAGGAATAACATGCTCATAATTGGGATATGTTCCTTCTATGAGCCTTGTCAGAAATTCTACATCAGCCACTCCAAAAAGTAAGTGGTTTTTCCCTATCACGATCTTCACCTTCTCATCATCTTTACTTAAAAATCGCCTCAACTCAGAAACTGCTTTCCGGGGAACAATTATCTTCTTCTCATTTTTAATTTCACTTTCCATCTGTTTCACTATCATTGCAAGCCTGTGTCCGTCTGTCCCCACGACGTTCAGTGCCTTATCCTGAGGCCTGGTATGAAACAGGAGCCCGTTAAGTGTATATCTGGTATCACTCTCTCCTGCAGAATAGATTGTCTTTTCTATCATCTCCATGAGCATCCCTGCATCGATGGTCATCTCTTCAACATCTTCCATTAATGGCCATGCCGGAAATTCGCCTGGGGGAAGACATGCGAGTCTGAAGTCACTTGTACCCGCTTTGACTTTAAGCCATTGTTCATCTACTGATTCGAACAATAACTCTCCCTCAATCTCCCTCACTATTTCGAAAAGCTTTCGCGCAGGGATACAGAGCTTCCCCTCTTTCTCCACTTTCATCTCAATGGGTTCTTTAAGTGCCGTTTCAAGATCAGTCGCAACTATATATGACCCTTTCTTGCCTGCATCGAGAAAGAAATGGCTTAATATAGGCATTGTGTTTCTCTTCTCCACTATATTTTGGATATTTGACAACTTTTCCTGGATTTCATCCTTTGAAACGCTTAACTTCATAACCCCTCCTCTATTTAGTTGTTCGTTGTTAGTTGTTAGTTTTTAGTTCTTAGACTAACAACTGACATCTGACAACTGATCATGGTTTTATTTTACGCAAAAGTTTTTCAATCACCCTGTTAAATACCTCTTCTTTTGCCCTCTTTTCTTCAATCTGCTTACATGCATAGATAACCGTCGCATGGTCTTTACCACCAAAGTTTTTCCCTATGTCACTCAGAGACATATTCGTAAGCTGTTTGCACATATACATTGCGACCTGCCTCGGGAAGGCTACTTCCTTGGTCCTTTTCTTCACTTTCATATCAACTAATTTAAGGTCAAAATGTTCACAAACCACCTTCTGTATTTGTTCCACGTTTATAGGCTTTTCATCTTCTTCAATAAGGTCTCGCAGTATGTATTTTGCCATTTCTTTATCTATTGGTTTCCCTGTGAGAGACGCCTGTGCGCCGAGGCGGATGAGACATCCCTCTAATTCCCTAATATTCGTTTTTACTTTTGAGGCAAGATAATAAGCGACCTCTTCAGAAATAGCAATCCTTTCTATCGCTGCTTTCTTAAGTAATATCGCTGCCTTTGTCTCCATCTCCGGCGGTTGTATATCAGCAATAAGTCCCATGCTGAATCTCGACCTCAGCCTGTCTGTGACCGCATCTATCTCCTTTGGTGACCTGTCACTTGAGATCACTATCTGCCTCTGTTTTTCATAAAGTGCATTGAATGTATGGAAGAATTCTTCCTGAGTCGCTGGTTTATTTGCGATAAACTGTATGTCATCCAACAAAAGGATGTCCACATTTCTATATTTCTCTTTAAAATCACTCATCCGTTCGTGTCTCAATGCAGATACTACCTCATTGGTGAATTGCTCCGATGACACATAAAGAACGATAAGGTCTGACATTTTGTCTATAACTGCATTACCAATTGCATTCATAAGATGTGTCTTTCCGAGACCGACGCCTCCGTAAATAAATAAGGGGTTATATAACCTGCCGGGTGCCTCTGCAACAGCCATTGCCGCTGCTTGGGTAAACTGGTTACTTGGTCCAACGACAAAACTCTCGAATGTATATTTTGGGTTGAGATATATTCCTTTACTTGCAAGCTTCTGCCTTCTGTTTTCCAATCTTATGTCCATCTTCTTGACAATTGGATTTATTTTTTCCGCTATCCTGTAATTGATGCTTACAGGGTACCCTAAGATACCTCCGATTGTCTCTTCTATGAGATTAGGATAATTGTCTTCAATCCAATCCTTAAAGAACCTGTTTGGAATATCCATAATTACCTGCTGTTCTTTTTCCTGGAAAATTTTTATAGGTCTGAACCATAGCTCAGTTGCATGGTTACCCACTTTCTCTTCTATTTTGGAAAGGCTATTATTCCAGATTTCTTCAAGAGTCATGTATGTCCCTAATTTACTAACAGTTTACTAACATATGTTGATAACTGTTTACGTGAAGTAGAACATTATATCGCATATTCTCAGGTAAGACAAGAAAATCTGTTACTATAATGTTAGGTACAATGTTATTTAAAAAATTAATAACAACTTTCAAAAACTACACTTCCTTTCACCTATCTTTACTAACTATAAAACTATTGATGAACACTATTAAAAATTCACTTTTAAACATACAAACAGCTCCTACTAAAACTACTAAATAAATCTCTTAATATAGAAGCAATAGAAATATTACTTTCCATCATACATTACCATAGCTATTTTTTCTTGAGAAATTCCGTAATAAATTCATCTATATTTCCATCAAGTACAGCATCTACATTGCCTATTTCTATACCAGTTCTGTGATCTTTTACAATTCTATACGGCTGAAGGATGTAAGACCTTATCTGGTTTCCCCAAGCAATCCCCTTTTTCCCCCCCACAATATCTTCTATCTTTTTTTCCTGTTCCTTAAACCTGAGATCGTACAGACGTGACTTCACTATTTTCATAGCGATAGACCTATTTTTATGTTGTGATCGTTCGTTCTGACAACTCACAATAATTCCAGTTGGGATATGGGTAATCCTTACAGCTGAAGAGGTCTTGTTTACATGTTGCCCACCTGCACCTGATGCCCTGAATGTATCTGTCTTTATATCATCTTCTTTTATATCTATATCTATATTGTCTTCAATCTCAGGATATAAAAGGACCGCAGCAAAAGATGTATGCCTTCTCTTGTTTGCATCGAAAGGTGAGATTCTCACAAGCCGGTGTACCCCTGCCTCGGCTTTAAGATAACCATAGGCATATGGGCCTGTTACTGTAATGGTTGCACTTTTTATACCCGCCTCATCACCTATTTGTAGATCCACAATCTGAGTTGTGAATTTATGTCTTTCTGCCCACCGAAGGTACATTCTCATGAGCATCTGTGCCCAATCCTGACTTTCTGTACCTCCTGCACCAGGATGGATGGTAATAATGGCGTTATTTTTATCCATTTCTCCAGAGAGGAGATACTGGATTTCCAATGTATCTAAATCTTCCTTTAATTCTTTAATACTCTTCTGTAACTCATTAAGAAACAACTCTCCACTCTCTTCCTCCAATATACTAATTGATTCTTCAAGATAAGAAAGTTTATTCGACAGTGATTCAAAATGTGATACTATATCCTCAAGCTTTGACTTTCTTTTGAGAAGTTCTTGGACATTTTGCGGAGATGCCCATACATTATCCGAGACAAGGTCTTTGTTTACTTTTTCAATCTCTTCTTTTAATTTCGGTACATCAAAGATAACCTCTTAATGACTCTGTTTTTACTCTGAGGTGTGATAACGCTTCTTTTAATTCTTCTTGTATGAGCATATAGCCTCCTTAGCTCCTTCTGGTTTTTCCTAAAAGGTGAGTAATCATTAATATTGAACACACGATACAGAGAAAAGAAAAAAGATCACCGTACTTTGTATAAAAACTTCTCGTGGAATCAGTCTTGAAATCCTGTATCAGTACAGCTGTCTGGAAAAGACTTGTTTTTGAGTGTATTCTGCCATTGCTATCAATAAAACCTGAGATACCTGTATTTGCAGCCCTTATCACAGGTTTTCTGTTTTCTATGGCACGAAAAACCGCCATACTGAAATGTTGGTAAGGACCTGTTGTCTTTCCAAACCATGCATCATTTGTAATATTCACAATAAAATCCCCGCCTTTTACATAAAATTTTCGTACGAGTCCCGGGAAAATAATCTCATAGCATATGAGGGTGGCAAAGCCTCCATATGAAGTCTCAGCCCTGAGATAATGGTTACCCTTCACATAGTCCCCGACGCCTGCAACAAGTTTATCCATGAAGAAGAGGAATTTACGCAGGGGAACATATTCTCCAAAAGGTACTAAATGTATTTTATCATAAAGATAAGATACCCTTCCATCCTTAGTGAGCAAAACCGCACTGTTGGCCAGAAGGTTTCTTCCCTCCTTCTTTTCTTTGACAACAACAGCACCAAAGAGGAGAGAAACATTGAGTTGATTTTGTAAATCAAAAAGCTGTTTTGTATGTTCTCTATCTGTGTTGAAATAAAATGGTACCGCTGTTTCTGGCCAGACAATGAGTGATGGAGAGGAAGAAGCAGCTTGAGTCGAGAGGTCCTTATAGATATCTATCACCCAACTTTGATAAGCAGGTTCCCATTTTTTGTCCTGTTCGATGTTCCCCTGTATAATGCCCACGCGTAATTGTTTCCCGGGTCTTTCCTGTCCGAGCCTCCAATAGCCATAGAGCAAAGAAGAGATGATACACACGAGGAGAAGAGACAGACCGATCACTGTGTGAAACCAGGGGAAAAGCGGTATATCTCTGATACGCCTTTTCATGAGCGCAATATCTGCGAACGCTCCATTTACAGCAAGTATAAGAAAGGATATGCCGTATATGCCTGTGATATCTGCGAACTGGATAACGGGGAGGAACGTATACTGAGTATATCCCATGCTTGACCAGGGGAACCCGGTAAAAAGGTAAGATCGAAGAAACTCAATTGTTACCCAGAGTACTGGCGCAATAAAGAGCGCGGGAAGACGCGTGCTCTTTATTGCCATAGAGAATAAAAGGGCAAAGATGCCTGTGTAGAGGCTGAGATACATGCAGAGCAAAAGAACAATGATAATGCTCGTAATAAATGAAATATGACCATAATGGTTTATTGAGTGATATATCCAGTAGAGGGTACCAAAAAAATAAATGATACCAAGAAGGAAACCTGCCGTAAATGCCTGTTTTGGCTTTTTATCATAGAGGGAGAAGAGAAACGGAACAATTGCAATCCATGCGAGAAAAAAAAGGTTTAATGTTGGGAAACATACTACAAAGAGGATTCCCGAAATACATGCAGCCGCATAATGTATTACGTTTTTCGTTTCCATATGTATTATTTGTGTGAAAGTCATTTAGTTTAAAACACAAGAGAGCAAGTAAACAAGACGACTATGAAGGAAGAAAGAAAAATTTTTTTCTTGACAATAACCCACTATTTACTGTATCTTTTTGACTCTAATAAATACTTAAGTATATTAATGTGAAGGGGGGTAGGGAATTGTATGCTTTAGGTAAACATTTATTAATAGAATTGCGGGACTGCAATCCCGAAATTCTGAAAAGTCTTGAGAAAGTAAGAAGTATAATGGTCTCTGCAGCAAAAGAAGCCAAGGCAACAGTAGTAGATATCTCCTTCCATGAGTTTAATCCATTTGGTATTAGCGGAATGATAGTCATAGCAGAATCCCATCT
>JAGVMY010000015.1 GCA_020053565.1 Thermodesulfovibrionales bacterium | reverse complement strand
GGGCTTTCCTTAAAGAAAACAAAACCGAGAGCATCTGCACCGAAATCAACTGCAGCCATTGCATCATCAAGATTCGTTATTCCGCATATCTTTACCTTAACGGACATGTGTTTTTATCCTACCTTTTCCCCCTTAACTCGTCAATTGTCTTGCCGATATCCTCTGCCTCCATGAAGGCTGTACCTATCAGCATTGCATCAATACCTGCGTCTTCAAGTCTTCTCACGTCTTCCTGTGTTTTTATCCCGCTTTCGCTGACAATAATCTTATGAGGAGGGATTTCTTTTTTCAGTTCAAAGGTAGTATGAATATCAAGAGATAATGTCTTAAGGTCTCTGTTGTTGATACCAATTATATCAGCATTAATCAGGAGTGCGATTTCGAGTTCTTTGAAATCATGTATCTCAAAAAGCACAGATAAGCCAAGTTCTTTTGTGAGTTGCACATATTCATTAGCCTTGTTTTTATCAAGTATTGCGGCTATGAGCAGGATTGCGTCAGCCTTGTGTGCCCTTGACTCGTAAATCTGATACTCATCAAAAAGAAAATCTTTTCTCAAGAGTGGTTTTTTTGTAATTTTTTTTATTTCTTCAAGGTAGTCAAGCTTGCCCAGAAAATAGTCTTCCTCTGTAAGAACAGATATCGCATCAACATCCTTGTTTTCATAAAGAGATGCTATCTGGAAAGGGTTAAAGTCCTGCCTTATCACACCTTTTAAGGGTGAGGACTTCTTAATCTCTGCAACGAGTCGTATAGGGCCGGACTCTCTTTTTATTGCAGCCTTAAAATCTCTTGGTTTTTCAACATCTGATGCAATTGATTTAATCTCACGTAGGGGTACTCTTGTCTTTGCAGCATTCAGCCTTTCTTTCTTCTTCTCGACTATTTTGTTCAGTATACTCATATTCAAATTTTATAGTAGTTAAAAGGACTCTTGCAACTCTCAGTGTGATATAATTTTGTTTGTATGGAGGAAAGGCACCAAATCGCAAAAGCAGCAGGGCTTATGAGCATTGCTACCTTTATCAGCCGAATAACAGGCTTCATAAAGGACATGATCCTTGCAAAGTTCTTCGGGGCAACAGGCATTGCAGATACCTTTTTTGTTGCGTTCAGGATTCCAAACCTTTTAAGAGAACTTTTTGCAGAGGGCTCTATGTCTTCTGCGCTTATCCCCGTCCTTACAGAATACCATACAAAGCAAGGGAAGGAAGAAGCAAAAAGGCTTGTCAGAGTTATTTTTACATTTATCATAATCGTTACTGGCTTAATCTGTCTCGCAGGGATTATTTTTGCTCCTGCAATTGTGACAGCTATAGCACCTGGATTCCTCGATACACCTGAAAAATTCTCATTAACTGTCCTCCTCACCAGGGTGATGTTCCCGTTTCTTTTGTTCATCAGTCTTGCCGCTCTTATAATGGGAGCATTAAATACAAAGCGCGTTTTTTTTATCCCTTCTCTTGCACCAGCAATGCTCAACATTGCGATTATTGTAGCAGTTGTCATATTTGCATCAAGAATGCAACAGCCGATTGTTGCAGTAGCTATAGGGGTTACATTAGGGGGTCTTCTACAGTTTATCTTTCAACTTCCCTCTTTTTTTAAGAATGGGTATAGCCTTATGCCTGATCCCGATTTAAGACATCCGGGTCTAAAAAAAATATCCATACTTATTCTTCCTGCTACAATGGGAATGGCTGTTGCACAGATCAATATTTTTGTGAGTACTATCCTTGCTTCGTTTCTGCCTGAAGGGAGCATCACCTATCTTTATTATTCTATGCGGCTTATCCAGTTTCCTGTTGGAATATTTGGTGTTGCAATGGGAATGGCTGTGCTTCCCACACTGTCAGAACATGCAGTAAAAGGAGAATTTGGCAAACTCAGTGATGATTTTTCATTTGCACTGAGACTGCTTTTTTTTATTACAGTCCCTGCAATGGTCGGATTAATAGCCCTAAGGGAACCAATTGTGAATATACTTTTCCAGAGGGGTAAGTTTGATTATTTTGCAACGGTAGGTACTGCTCAGGCTCTTTTATTTTATTCAATCGGGATATGGGCTATAGTTGGTGTTAGAGTAGTCACAGCAAGTTTTTATTCGATGCAGGATACGAAGACACCTGTGAAGGTTGCAGTAATCGCATTAGCAGTAAATATTATACTGAGTGTCATACTCATGAAGCCACTTAAGCATGGTGGTCTTGCACTTGCGAATAGCATTGCTTCATGTGTAAATTTTGTTCTTTTATTTTTCTTTCTGAGAAGGAAACTTGAAAAAGTCGATGCACGGAAAATTATACATTCTTTTGTCAAAACCATTTTTGCAGCGGCTATTATGGGAGTCATTGGTGCGATGCTCCTTCAAGGTGAGTTATGGAAGATTCATGGCAATACACTTAATAAGGCATTCTACCTGAGTGGAACGATTGCCCTCTGTATTGGAATATATCTTTTCCTCAGTTACCTCCTGAAGAGTGAGGAGGGGTTTTATGTGATGGATATGGTAAAGCGAAAATTCAGAAAATAAGTCAAATGACTTATTTCTTTTTTAAAATTTCTACTATTCCCTTTAACTCAAGGATGAGACCACGTCTGATATCTTTATTGTCAATCTTACGAAAAAGGTCAAGGAGTGTTTTCTCTTCTTTACTTAAGCCATATTCACTGATATCCTCTGCAACTTGCTCAGGCTCTTGGCCTTCGAGAAGGCTGCTGATCGGAATCTTTAAGGCTTCAGATATTTGTTTCAGGCGAAATATAGAAATGTTATTGATACCCTTTTCGTATTTTTGTAGTTGCTGATAAGAAACACCAATCTTTCCAGCGAGCTCCATCTGTGACATATGGGCAGCAAGCCTGTACTTTTTTATTGTCTCACCGATATTTTTTCTGAATCCTTTTACCATTAAGACCAT
>JAGVMY010000016.1 GCA_020053565.1 Thermodesulfovibrionales bacterium | reverse complement strand
CAGTTTTATTTAAGTACAGGGCGGTCGTATGTGGATTTCAGGGGACTGAGAAACAGTGTCCTTCAGATGGATACTCCTGTTTCATCAATACGGATTTATGACAGGTCTGATGTAGGGATTGATGTGTCCAATGACGGCAGTACCGAAGTCTCTGTTTTTTTGGGTGCTGTCTATGCGGAAAGCAGGTCTGGAAAAACAAGAGTCGGTGCTGGCAAAGCCCTTTCCATTAAAGGAGATACCTATGCCGAGCTCGCTCCTCTGGGACCTGTTGACGAGTGGGAAAGATGGAACAAGGGGAGAGATACAAAACTCTATGAACAGAGATACAGCTCACGATACCTGCCTGATGAGTTGAAGCTATACTCCTATGACTTCGATACAAACGGGAGATGGGTGTATGACAATGACTACGGTTACTGCTGGGTACCCACTGTTGTCGTTTCTTCTGGATGGGCTCCATACAGGATTGGTAGATGGGTATGGATAGGCGGAGACTATGTGTGGGTATCTTATGAACCCTGGGGCTGGGTTCCCTATCACTATGGGAGATGGGCATTCGTTGGATCCGTAGGATGGGGCTGGGTTCCTCCTGTGAGGGGTGCTGTGTATTGGGGACCCGGATTTGTGGGCTGGGTCCACACACCTACTTATGTATCATGGGTTCCCCTTGCTCCTGGAGAAATATATTACGGTTATGGTTATTACGGACCACATAGTGTCAATATAACCCATATCGATATTCATAAAACCGTAATAAAAAATGTGTATAAGAATGTGTATGTAAATAATGGGGTTACAACTATACATCATGATACCTTTATAAGAGGTAAACATGTAGATCTTAAGATAAAGGAAAATCCATTTCTAAGAGAGAAAATAAATGTTGGCAGACCACAGATAAAACCAGAGAGAACAACCTTAATGCCAGTAGTAAAAGAGGTCCCACAAATAAAACAACCACCTCAACGCATCAAAGATGTACGCGTGAAAGAACTAAAAGAGAAACGGCCATTAGTAAAAGAAAAGCAAGCTTCTGTTCTGACACCTGAATCACCACAGAAAAAGATGGCAGTCAGAAGCTTTAAAGAGCCAAAGGGAATTGCCTCTACTCAAGAAAGGACTTTAACCACTGAAAGGCCAAGTGTACCAGAGAAACCTCAAAAGATTAAAGAACCCTCAGTGAAGGAAAGAACAGTACGTGCTGAAAGACCAGTTGTAACAGAAAAAGGACAAGGATTAAGGGAGCCTTCTGCGAAAGGGAAGTGGGTACCTGCTGAAAGACCGGCTGCAAAAGAAAAGGCACAAGAAAATAAGGAACCTCTTACTAAGGAAAGATGGGTTAAGGAAAGATGGGTGCCTGCTGAAAAACCGGCTGCAGTGGAAAGGCCACGGGAAATGAAGGAAACTCGTACACAAGAAAGACGGGCACCTGTGGAGAGACCGGATGTAACAGAAAGACAAAAGGGATTTAAGTAACCCTATTGCTCTATTATTTTTAGTAACTCGTTGTAGGAAATCGTCTTGACTCCAAGGGCTTTTGCCTTCTGGAGTTTTGAGCCCGGCTCTTCTCCTATAACGAGGTAATCAGTACTTGCGGAAACAGAAGAAGATACATGACCACCATGAAGTTCTATAAGATCTTCGACCTCTTTTCTTGGTTTCGGCAACGTACCGGTGATCACGAAAGTCAAACCTTCGATGGGACTCTCTTCCTTCTTCTCCGAAGCATAATCGGGATTGCTGATTTTTAACCCGAAATCTTCAAGGGTCTTAAGGATTTTGATGTTTTTTTCGTCATTGAAGAACGTAGATATAGAAGAAGCGATCTTCTCGCCCAACTGTTTTATTTTGACAAGCTCATTGCGTTTTACATGATAAAGGTTTTTGAGCTCCTTGAAGTTTCTTGCCAGAAGTTTTGCTCCGTATTCGCCCACATGGAGGATTCCAATTGCAAAGAGGAACTTGGCAAGGGTGGTATTCTTAGACCTTTCGATGGCTTCTAAGAGATTCTGGGCTGATTTTTCGGCAAATCTCGGTAACTCGAGGAGATTGCTCTTTTTTAATTTATAGATATCCTCGAAATGCTTTATGAGCCCCTTTGAATAGAGAAGCTCCACATTCTTCTCACCAAGCCCTTCTATGTCCATGCCTCCCCTGGAAGCAAAGTGAATAATTTTCTCCTGTATCTGTGCCGGACAATGAAGCGAGATGCACCTGACTGCCACCTCTCCTTCTTCTCTGACGACCTTCGAACCGCATGCGGGACATTCTTTTGGTATCGGGAATGGTTCTTCTTTACCGGTCCTGTTTTCTTTTATGACCGTTACTACATGGGGGATAACGTCGCCCGCCCGTTCTACCAAAACAGTATCCCCTATTTTGATGTCCTTCCTTTCCATCTCATCCCAGTTATGGAGCGTGGAACGCGAAACCGTAACGCCGCCGATTCTGACCGGTTTGAAAATAGCGAATGGTGTGATTACTCCTGTCCGTCCGACACTCCCCTGTATGTCCAAGATTTTTGTCGTTTCCTGGTGGGCTGCAAATTTGTACGCGATTGCCCAACGGGGTTCTCTTGTCTTGACTCCCAATTTCTTTTGAATATCAAAGTCATTCACTTTTATGACAGCCCCATCGGTCTCGAATGGTAAAGAACCTCTATTTGCTCCCAATTCCATTATCGCATCAATGACCTTATCGATTCCTCTTGCGACCTGCATTTTGGGGACTGGAAATCTCGCTTCCTTCAACCAATCTATCAGTTCTTTTTGGCTTTTAAAAGTCATCCCCTTGACGGCTCCTATTCCATAGCAGGCAAGATGGAGTTTTCGGGAGGCTGTAATGGAAGGATCAAGTTGCCTTACCGAACCAGCGGTAGCATTTCTCGGATTAGCAAAAAGTGGTTCGCCCTTTTTTTCTCTTTCTCTGTTCAATTTTTCAAATTCATCAATATCCATATAAACCTCACCGCGAATATCAATCTCATTCGGGACTTTACTGACGCTTTCTATTTTTAGTGGCACAGATTTTATGGTTCTCATATTCCGGGTAACGTCTTCACCCTCATATCCGTCACCTCTTGTTGAAGCCTTGAATAGAAGTCCGTCTCTGTATGTAAGTTCAATGGCGAGTCCGTCATACTTTGGCTCAACTGTGTATTCTATATTCTTTTCAGAACCGAGGAATCTCTTCACCCGTTTGTCAAACTCCCTTACCTCATCATGAGAAAAGGCATTGTCAAGTGAGAGCATGGGTTCAGAATGTTTCACCTTTTCAAACTTATCGAGGGGAGGGGCTCCAACTCGCTGGGTTGGGGAATCAGGCAGGATAGAATGATATTTATCTTCAAGTTCTTTTAAGCGAAAATAGAGTCTGTCATACTCTTCATCTGAAATGACAGGTGAATCCAATACGTAGTAACGATAGCAGTGATAATTGAGATCTTTGACGAGTTTTTCTATCTCTTTCTTGATATCAGCAGGAATCTTTTCAGTCATAGAGGCGCTATCCCTCTGCTACTTCAATGAGAAACCTTAGCGCTGAGAGTGATGCATTCATTTTATTGTCTCCTCTATCCCCTGTCAATCTCAACTCTCTTGAAAGGGTCTGGCCCTTTTTGCTCACTGCAATAAAGATAATTCCTCTCTCTTTATCCTCAAGCACATCAGGACCAAGGTTGCCGGTGGTTGATACTGAATAGTCTGTTCTGGTCAGTGACCTGACTTTTTCAGCTATCTCCACTGCAGCTTCCTTACTTACTACTCCATGCCGAGAGATGGTTTCAGGGGAGACTCCAAGAATTATCTTTTTAGATTCAATCGAGTAAGAGATAACTCCTGCCTTAAAGAAAATGCTTGCACCCGGGAGTGTTGTAATGTAGTGGCTGATAAGCCCACCAGTGCATGATTCAGCTACTGAAAGGGTTAAGCCCTTCTTTCTGAAAAATTTATGTACCCTCTGTACAATTTCTAAAACTTCTCCATCCATACTATCACTCATTCTCACCACCCTGAGAGAAACATTCCCATTCTCCAAAAGGGCTTGTAAGAGTTCAGGTCGTTATCTGTCAGATATTTTACAACAAGCCATGATAAAAGGTGGTTTTTTACAAAGAGATTTAAAACATTACGGAATAGAAATATTTTCTATACAATTATCTCCTTACCGGATATCTGTACCAATAGTGAAATGAGGGATAGAATCCCCACCACGGATCATACCACCAATAGGGATAATGGTAGTACCATAATGGATATGCTGGAGCGATATAATATCTTTCTTCCCACAGATAGAGTTCCTTTATTTCGAAAACAGGATAAGTATATTCCATTTCATCTATCTTACCTGTGCGTGTTTCAATGAACTCTCCTGCAAGGGTTATCTCTCTTCCCTTACGATAAATAAGAGGGTCTAAGAGTCCTTTTTCTTTGGGAAAGATTGCCAGAAATCTCACGTTCAACATTTCTACGTCTTTCAGATAACCCCTGTAATCAACCGGAACATAGACAGCCTCAATAAGAGAACCTCTTTCAATAAGTTTTGTATGCACAATTACCCCGCCAAGAACGAAAAGTTTTTCCCTGTAAAGAGATGGATTTTTTCTGATATCCGAAATAGGTACATCTCTGGAGGCTATTCT
>JAGVMY010000083.1 GCA_020053565.1 Thermodesulfovibrionales bacterium | reverse complement strand
TCTTATATTCTCCTGTGAGGAAGTAAGTCCATCCAATTCCCCATAAGGCAGTTTCGGTCTCTGAAGGATAGAGTTCGATAACACCCTGATACGTTCTTATAGCCTCATCAATTTTTCCGTCCCTTCTCATATCAGCAGCAACTGTCACAAGGATGGGACCAGCTCTTTTGTCCCCTGTTGTGAGGAGTTCGCTCAATGCGGAATCGAATGCTTCTTTTTCTCCTGCGCGGTAGAGCGATCGCACCTTCCAGTATTTTTCATTGGCCTTTTCATAAATTTCTGCAGCTTCACGATATTTTT
Source organism: Thermodesulfovibrionales bacterium (assembly GCA_020053565.1). Lineage (GTDB taxonomy): Bacteria > Nitrospirota > Thermodesulfovibrionia > Thermodesulfovibrionales > SM23-35 > VGWZ01. Next base: position 4,718 of record JAGVMY010000083.1, on the reverse strand, counting down.
TCTGTCTGAAAAGTGAAAGGCCGATGCCTTTCAGAATTTCATTTATCAGTTTCCCATCATCCTTACTCATTGCAGACCTCAGAGAAGATTCCGCTTTTTTGAATTCCATTACCTTCATAAGGTTTGATGCCCGTTCGATAAGGTCTTCTGCACTCATATCAGATGAGACCATTTCACTATACGCCACGTCAGAAAAAGGTCCTGCGCCAATGTAAATTTCCTTAAAGAGCGATTTTGCTCTGTCTGTGGTGCCCTTTTTCTTGAGCCATTGCGCATACATATACTTAATCTCAGTATCGTCAGGGTAGTCCTTTATATAGGATGTAAACAACTGCTGAATGGTTTCTTCACTGACTTCTTCAGCTTCTTTAATCTCGTGAATACGTGCCTTTTTTCTGAGAGGTGATTGTGGATATTTGTGGAAGAGAGTCCGAATGGTCTTCAGGGATCCCGCATGGTTTCCTGTTTCATGATACGCATCAGAGAGCCAGAATAAAGCATAATCACCTAATAGGGGATATTCTTTTTCCGCAGCAGTTAAACTGGATATGGCATCTTCATATTTTTTATTTTCTAGTTCATTTTTGCCTTTCTTTAGATATGCCTTGCCATCGATCTCTTCACTATAACCAGTTGAACAAGTAACAAAGATGAGCAAAAGAAAAACAAGGAGAACCTTCATAAATATATCATAGCGAAAATAGTGTTTTTCGGCAATATACGTGGAAAGTTCACTTTGAAGTGTCGTATAAAAATCTTCACCAACCTTTCCTGCTTATGATACTAACGATAGAATATTTTACTGCCACTGTGTTATATTTTTTCCATGATACGAGACCTCAGATTTCATGGTAGTATTGGTCCTGTCGAGTATTTTGCCTTTGTCGGTGGAGTCAGCGAATATAATACCTATTTCTATGAGGAGAGCCCTTTAAGTGTGCGATTTTTCTCAAAGGGCAATGAATTCGTAATAACAGACGAGGGTGCCCATTATAAAGGAACCGGTGGAAGTTTCTGTGAGTACATGTTCGGTGTAGAAAAACCCATAAAGGACTTAATGAAAAAAGATATCGCGAACAGGCTTGTTATGTTTGGAGCATTTCTCGATGATAATGAAAAGATCATCTTTATAAATGATACAGATGGCAGGGCGTCTTACTAGCGCCTTTTTCTCCAGGGACATGCGGTAAAGAATTATTACTTTTTTATCTCATCTGATTATAGTGGTGAGTATAAGAGAAGGCAGAAACAGATACTCAGGGCTGTTGGAAAGTTTTTAAAGAGAACTGATTATATAGCTCAAGACATGGATACAGAACTTCTCGACGGTTTTATCGCAGAATTAAAGGAACAGAATTCAACAGTATTTATCTTTAAATTTATCCACAAGGGGAACGAGGAATTTTACAGGGCATTCCACAATTTTTATTCTCAGGAAAAATCACTGGAAATAAATGAGGAACTTTATATTAAGGATATAATTGCAAGGTATGAAATCGACCGCTACCAGCAGGAGAGAATGAAGATTGATATCATGTATCGGCATCCTGATAACAAGCCTGTTGTTGAAGAATACAGAGATATACTCCTCAGCGGGATTTCACGAGAGACATTTCAGCGTGCAGATCTTGCGCGGCTCAGGAGGCTGCGTACACTTGGCATAAGAAACAACATCCCGAGTGTCCTTTTTGACACCCTTGATGAACTGCTTCTGAAGGGCAAAAGAATACAGGAGATAGAAGAACCCGAGTATCTTAAAGAAACAAGATCAATACTTCAGGGCCTGTTCTTTAAGGACAGATCTCTGAGGAGACACATAATAGATGAAGACATAATAAGATTGATAAAGGCAAAACAGATTGCATATTCACGGAGTGACAAAGGCTTTGAACAGATACTCCTTGATACAGTGAGAGCGTGTGATGAGTTTGCTCGCAAGAATAATGATTTCACTCTTCTGGAGGAGTTTAGTTCAATAGTTACCTACTTTGATAGATATGATAATGTCTTCACATTGTTGAATCAGATCGCATTTATGGAGAATGTAGACTTCACCGAGGATTCTCTGAGGAGCCTTCTGGGCAATAAAAAAGAGTTTGATAAACTTAATGAGAGACTCTTTGATGATGTATTCGCAAGAGAACTTCTCATTAATAAATATATCACAGGTTATGGGAGAAGGAAGATTACTGCAATACTAAAAGGTATAAAGAAAATCTCATCCGGTGATGCAGCATTGAGAGATGTGGTTGCAGAGCTGAAGATGATTAAGGATGAGGAGAAGCTCTATCGTCTTATGCGCACTGCCCTTAAAGAGAGGATGCGAAGCTTTTTCCCTGGCCTCGACCCGAAAAAAGCGAGAAGCGAGATATATGTGAAGGATAGAGGGCTTGACGTTACGGTTATTGAACCTGTTCTTCTTGGAGGCGGCGAGCGGATTTGAACCGCTGCATAAAGGTTTTGCAGACCTCTCCCTTAGCCACTTGGGTACGCCGCCATGGAGCGGGCGACGGGATTCGGACCCGCGACCCCAACCTTGGCAAGGTTGTGCTCTACCAGCTGAGCTACACCCGCATATTTAAAACTGAAGAGTGAAAAGGTAATAGTAAACACACTCTTCACTCATATCTCTTAACTTATCATTAATTAATGAGCTATAATGATTGATTGATATAAATTAATAAATACGGCGAGTTTTGTCAACATGGTACATCCGGATAGAGAGAGTTTCAAATCTTTTTTGTCAGAGGGGAATCTCATTCCTGTCTATAAGGAAATCCTTGCTGATACAGACACGCCTGTGTCAGCAGCGATGAAGCTCGGGGGTACTCCTTCATTTTTGCTTGAGAGCGTAGTCGGTGGTGAGAAGTGGGCAAGATATTCCTTTCTCGGTTCGAGACCTTCAAGGGTAATAAAGAGTCGGGGGAACAAGATAGAGATAATAGATGATGCAACAGAGACAAAGATATTCGAAACAGAAGACCCGCTTGAGTTTATAAAAAGAGAGATTATCCAATACAAGCCGGTGAGTGTTTTAGGATTGCCGAGGTTTTATGGTGGTCTTGTTGGCTACATAGGCTATGACATGGTCAGATATTTTGAAAGTATTCCTGATGAGCATAGGCCAGGGCTTGAACTTCCTGACATGTTTTTTATGGTCTCAGACACAGTGGTAATATTTGACAATCTGAAGGGGAAAATAAAGGTTGTTTCGAATACCCATGTTAAGAACAAATCTCCAGAAGATGCATACAGAGAGGCTGAGGAAAAGATAGAAGATATTGTAGAAAAACTAAGAAAGCCAGAAGCCAGAAGCCAGAAGTCAGAAGTCAGCCCCCCCACCCATCCCTCCCCCTCGAGGGGGGAGGGTAAGGGTGGGGGTGAAAACCCCGAACTTTATGGGTATGGTTCATCCTTTGTGACAAAAGAGTCATTTGAGAATGCAGTGCTGAGAGGGAAGGATTACATAATGTCAGGAGATATTGTTCAGGTAGTGCTCTCTCAGAGATTTGAACGTGAAACATATGTTAATCCATTCGACATATACAGGGCGTTACGTGTAATTAATCCTTCACCGTATATGTATTATATTGATACAGGAGATGCAAAGCTTGTGGGCTCATCCCCTGAGATACTGGTGAGACTTGAAGGGAGAAAGGTAATCCTGAGGCCGATTGCGGGAACTCGAAAAAGAGGGGAGACAGAAGAAGAGGATTCAGTTTTAGAAGAAGAACTTAAAAAAGATCCTAAAGAAATAGCAGAACATATAATGCTCGTTGACCTTGGAAGAAACGATGTGGGAAGGGTTGCAGAAATTGGTTCTGTAAAGGTGACAGAATTGATGAATATTGAAAAGTATAGCCATGTGATGCACCTTGTCTCAAATGTTGAAGGCACCCTCAAGAATGGACTTGATGCCTTCGATGTATTAAGGGCGTGTTTTCCTGCAGGCACGGTTACAGGGGCTCCAAAAGTGAGGGCGATGGAGATAATAGAGGAACTCGAACCAATGAGAAGGGGGCCGTATGCAGGTGCTGTGGGATATTTGAGTTATTCAGGAAATATGGATACCTGCATTACCATCAGGACACTTGTGATAAAAGACAATAAGGTATATGTTCAGGCAGGTGCAGGCATAGTGGCTGACTCTATCCCTGATCGAGAGTATACCGAGACAGTGAACAAGGCAATGGGGATGATGAGAGCAGTTGACATGGCAGAGAAAGAATTAAGTTAATGGTGAAAAAGTAAATGGTATTAATCATTGATAATTATGATTCATTTACCTATAACCTTGTCCAGTACATCGGAGAAATTGGCGAGGATATAAAAGTTTTCAGGAATGACAAGATTACCATTCATGAGATAGAACAATTGAACCCGGAAAAGGTTGTCATCTCACCCGGCCCGTGCACACCAAAAGAGGCTGGAATTTCTGTAGAGCTGATAAGACATTTTGCTCATAAGATGCCTATACTCGGCGTGTGTCTTGGTCACCAATCCATAGGTGCTGCATTTGGAGGTGAGATAATCAGGGCACCGCGGCTCATGCATGGAAAGACATCGTTGATATTCCATGATGGGAAAACCATATTCAAAGGTCTTCCGAATCCATTCGAGGCGACGAGATATCATTCACTTATAATAAGGAGAGAAACTCTTCCTGATTGCCTCGAAATTTCTGCATGGACTGATATGAATGAGATAATGGGCGTCAG
>JAGVMY010000025.1 GCA_020053565.1 Thermodesulfovibrionales bacterium | reverse complement strand
CTCAGCATGGAAGGGAAAATAGTAATGGTTGCGAGGAGCAAGGTTCCGGAGCTCGATGTATCAAAGATAATGAAAGAGTTTGGAGGTGGAGGACATCCTACAGCAGCCGCTGCCACAATAAAAGAGGCATCACTTGAAGTTATCGAAGAGAGATTAACAGAGCTCCTTCATGAATGTGTAAAGCCCGGGAAGGTTGCCTCTGATGTGATGACAAGTCCTGTAATAAGTACCCAGTGGGATGCATCTATCAAGGAAGCAGAGGCGATGATGACCAGGTACGGTGTCAACGTCCTCCCGGTTTTGAAGGAGGGGAGGTATGTTGGCCTTATGTCTCGCGAGGTTGTAGAGAAGGCTCTCTTCCATGGTTTTGGAAAAAGCAGGACAATGGAATTTTCAACTACAGATGCAATGACGGTAAGCCAAAATGCTCCGATTAGAAAAATTGAGACATTAATGATTGAGCAGAACCAGAGGTTTATGCCTGTTGTAGAAGATGGCAAAATTATCGGTGCAATCACAAGGACAGACCTTCTCCGTACGCTTTATGAAGAGTTTCTCAGGCGAAGCAGGATAGAAAAAACAACGACAAAGGAGAAGCCATCTGTAGGCAGAAGTCTCTCTTCCTGGCTAAAAGAGCGATTCCCTTCAGAAATTTACAACCTCCTTAAACTTTCTGGAGAGGTGGCTGAAGAATTCGGGTTTACTGCATATCTTGTGGGAGGATCGGTAAGAGATCTGCTCCGCAGTGAGGAAAATCTTGATATTGATATTGTCATTGAGGGAGACGGAATTTCATTTGCGAAGGCCTTAGGGGAAAGGCTTCATGCAAAGGTGAGGTCACACCAGAGATTTAATACTGCACAGGTAATTACTGAAAAAATAAAACTCGATGTCGCAACAGCAAGGACTGAATACTATGAGTCACCTGCAGCACTTCCAAAGGTTGAGACATCGTCAATGAAGAAAGACCTTTACAGGAGAGATTTTACGATAAATACACTTGCAATAAAATTGAATCCGAAGGATTTCGGACTCCTTATTGATTTTTTTGGCGGTCAGCGCGATTTAAGAGAGAAGGCCATCAGAGTGTTACATAACCTGAGTTTTATTGAAGATCCGACAAGGGCGTTCAGGGCAGTCAGGTTTTCTGAAAGGTTTGGATTTAAAATAAGTAAACATACAGAGAATCTCATGAAGGTAGCAATAAAGATGAACCTTTTCGAAAAGCTCTCAGGGCCAAGACTTTATGAAGAGCTCCTCCTCGCATTCAATGAGACCGAACCTGTGAAGACACTGAAAAGGTTTTCTGATTATGGTCTCTTAAAGGTGATATACCCGAACCTCATATTTAATGAGGAACTTGAGTCAACACTCAAATCAATGCATGAAACACTCTCCTGGTTTAACTTACTCTTCCTCGAGGAAAAAACTGACAGAGGAGTTCTCTATCTTATGGCTTTGTTTTCCGGATTGAAAGATGAAGAGGTAAGGGCTGTGATAGAACGGTTATCACCATCACCAAAGGTGAGAGATATGATTATCAATGGAATGTCTCAGGCAAGGGATTTGATGAGGAAACTTCCTCTCGATGACCCAGTGGAAATATATCACCACCTTCACAAGCTCAGTCTTGAAACAGTTTTGTTCTCAATGGCCTTAAGCAAAGACAGACAGAAACAGAAGGTGGTATCGCAGTATCTGACTGAGTTGAGGAAGGTAAAGACAATCCTGAAGGGAGACGATCTGAAGAATATGGGTATCCAGCCAGGACCACTCTATTCAAAAATCCTCACGATGCTCCTCGAGGAAAGATTGAGAGGTCATCTGAAGTCACGGGAAGATGAAGAAAAGTTTGTGAGAACAGTTGCAATGAGGGACGGGGTCCCTCATTGCTCTACTCAGGGATAAACCTGCTATCAAGTTTTTTCATGAGCTGTGGCATTGTTGTATACTCAAGGTCCTCAAGTCCAAGTCTGTGCGGTTCAAAAGGACCATGTTGCCTGAGATAGTCTGCGATCACGTTTGTCCTCTTCCTTGCCTCATCAAATGCAGGATCGTCAAATAAATCCCTTGGCCCGATAAGTTTTCCATTACAGAGCTGAAAGCCGGCAGCAATAACTCTCGGAGGGCCATCAAATCGTGATGGATTTGCTTCATAGAATGCTACGGGCATGAGGGGCCCATGGTGTGAGCCGCGCATCCATCCTTCAACGATATGACCGAAGGCGAATGGTTCAAGCACCTCTCCTACTGCAGGAAGTCCGGCCTGGCATCTCACAATCAGCACAGGGTCATCTTTCCCCACATATTTCCCGGCGATAAGGCTCAGCTTTTGTGTTGATGCTGCTGCAGCAAGCATCCCGTCTTTTCTATACACAGCCTTTATCATGAACCTCCTCATTGCACCAATGAACATTAAGAGGTCGTATATCTCTTCAGGAGATGAAAGTGTAATCTTTTTATGTTCGTACACATCCACAACCTCAAAGACAAAACCATCATGCATTGCAGGATCTATCACAAGGCCTGGGGTGTTAAATGGATCAGCGAACATTTTGTATAGTGGCAAGTTCCATGCACCCGGTGATGTCTTATCAGCCATGAAGATGATTATTGGCTCACTCTTTCTTTCCTCGAATTCCATCTCTGCAACACCAGGTCCCATACCCTTTATATTCCCGCTGAATGCATCAGCGAGTAAGTCCTGACCTGCGCCGTAAAGTTTAAGGTCCTTTGCAATCTCAGTACATGCAACAAAAGTGTTCCACGCAAGGTTATGTATATTTTCGGCGTCTACCCCATGCTTATGAGTCATGATAAGTTCGAGATCGTCACCGCATCTTGTCACATGGTAGTCAATCAACATTCCTTTTTCTTGAGCATGTGATAATTTTTCTTTTGCGGTATCGAGAAGATCAGAATGTATACTTGAATGTCCGACATAACCTCCAACATCTGCCTTGATTACGCTTAATGTTATCTTCGCAGCCATTTTTCCTCCCTTTACCCCGTTAGAAAGAAAGCCCACCCGAGCCCCGTTATAGCTTTATCTCTAAGCGGGGTGAGCTTTCTAACGGGGTTTATTTTTTAAGAGTTTTTCCAATCCTTCGTTCTATTGATTTTACCTTCTCTTCTATCCTGTTCGGTTTGCCCTTTCTGTCATCAATGGATATTGTGGTGAGTACCCTCTCACCAGTTCTCATCACCGTTTTGTGGCATTTCTTGATGAGCTTCATTATCTCATCCCATTCACCTTCGATCACAGTGCCCATAGGATTTACCTTGTAAGGGAGTCCGCTTGTGTCCACTATTTTTAATACCTCGGCAAGCTGCCCACCAATGCTGTTGCCAACACCTATTGGTATGATACTAAATTCAATAAGCATAATTCCCCCTTTTTTTAATTATTTCTCTGTATAGTTAAGGATAGCAAAAAGTTTTTTAAAATAAAAGGGGCAATCCCAACTTGCCCCTTTTATTTTAAAAGATTATATACAGATTATCTTACTGCGTCTTTAAGTGACTTGCCTGATGTGAATTTTGGTATCTTTGCAGCAGGGATTGTGATCGTTTCGCCTGTCCTTGGATTACGGCCTTTTCTGGTTTTCCTTTTCACAACTGAAAAGGTCCCAAATCCAACAAGTGTGACCTTCTGACCTTTCTTTAAAGCTGCCTTGATAGCATTGAGAGTAGAATCCAGTGCCTTTGAAGCATCTGTCTTACTAAATCCTGTACCTGAAGCAATCTTGTCAATAAGCTCTGCTTTTGTCATCTCTATCCCCTCCTTTCATAAGAAAAATTAGTTAGTAAAAATAAATAAGGATGAAATAACAGTATCAAGAAGAAATCCTTTTGTCAAGCCAAAAATTAATGCTTTGATAAAAAAGTTCACGTCAGTTTAAATCATTTTTTTGGCTTTTTCAAAACTCCAGTCTGAGGTGAGAAAGAAAAAAAGAAAATAGTAAAGACAATTATCCTCTTAAAATGAAAAATTTTCTCT
>JAGVMY010000157.1 GCA_020053565.1 Thermodesulfovibrionales bacterium | reverse complement strand
CGCAGGCTTGGTGTCCATGCCTCTATTGCAGGAGGATTACATCGGAGTGTAGAGAGGGCGCATGCCCTTGGATGCAATACATTACAGATATTTTCTCATAACCCCAGGGGATGGGCTGTAAAATGTATTTCTCAAGAAGAAGGTTCATTATTCACATCACTCAGATTACATTTTGATGTCTCACCTGTGTATATTCATACATCATATTTAATCAATATGGCATCAAGAGATAGTGATCTAAAAAAGAAATCTATCAACCTGCTTGTCATTGAAATGGACAGGGCTGATGCGATAGTTGCTGACTATGTGATACTTCATCCAGGAAGTGCATCAGGAGATGACGAATATGTTTCAAGGGCAAGAGCAATGAGTGCATTAAATGAGGTTGCTGTAATGGGTCAATGGAATGCAGGACTTCTCATAGAAAATACTACCGGAGAAAGAGGGGATATCTCGTCAACGATAGAAGACCTTGCAGATATTATCAATGGCGTTAAGGGATCATTAATAAAAGGTATATGCATTGATACCTGCCATGCATTTGCTGCAGGCCATGAAATCAGAAATGATAAGGGCATACAAAAATATTCAAATAATATAGAAAAATATATCGGTCTCGACAAATTGAAACTTATTCATCTTAATGACTCAAAGGGAGATTTTGGATCAGGTGTTGACAGGCATGAACATATTGGTTTTGGAAAGATAGGTTCAAAAGGTTTGATTCAATTTATTCACTATCCAACGTTCAGGGATGTCCCTTTAATTCTTGAGACACCGAAAAAGAAAGAATCAGATGATTCGCATAATCTCAGAATAGTCAGAAAGATGATAAGGTTATATGGACAGTAAAGTAACAGTTCACAATTTTAGAACAGTTGTTCAAAAAATAGCATTAAACAACAATTGTTCACTAAAATGCATTGATTGTTCTTAAATGTGATTTTTTTGTTGACAAATAGAATCTATTATGGTATAGACTATACTATGTTAAAGAGTTTATTCTCATCATCAATAAGAGCTGATGTATTATCGCTCCTTCTGAACAGCCCTGACGAACAATTCTATATCAGAGAGACAGCAACAATTCTCAGAAAAAATCCTTCTGGTGTGAAGAGAGAACTTGATAACCTTGAGAAGATGGGTATCGTGAATAGTGAGAAGATTGTGAATCTCAAGTATTTTCAGGCAAACAAAGAATCACCACTCTTCGCTGAACTAAAAAATCTTATCACAAAGTCTCTCGGATTACCGGGTGCACTCAAGGCAGTGTTGAGGGCTTCTGGTGCGAAGGCTGCTGTTCTTTATGGTCCGTATGCAGAAGGTGAGGATGTAAGTACTGTCGATCTTTATGTTATTGGCGCAATGTCATCACTTACCAAGGAGCTTAAGGATATAGAAAGAAGGTTTGATATAAAGATCAACTGCACTCTTATCGATGAAGACGAATATAAACTTAAGAAGAAAAAGAGGGATGCGAACCTCAAAAGACTTTTATCAGGTAAAAGAATTACGTTGATAGGGAGGCTTTGAACTCAGAGGCGCCGCGGTTACCTTTGCAGGTAAGTGCGGGACAGAAAGGGGGTGAACAGTTAATGGCAACAAAGAAAAAAGCAGCAGTAAAGAAGCCGGCAAAGAAGACCGCAAAGAAGAAATAAGTTTCCTTTACATGTGCGAACACTATTTGTGGCTGGAGAAGAAATTCTCCAGCCACTTCTTTTTGCGGTCTTCCATAATAGTGAAACTTAATTCCGGGTAAAAATTCAAGTAAAATTTATAACCTATTGATAATAAAAGAAATTTAAGTATATGTCACGGCTGGTTGTTGTTCTGTTTCTGATAGCACTTCCCAGCAATCCCGATTGGCAGAGAGCTTTTTCAGAAACCTCAGGTTTGCTGAATGACCTGATTTACTCGCAAAGATATGTCCGATAATAAGAAATCCGAGCAGAGAGAAGTCACCGATTAAATCAAGCATTTTATGACGTACAAACTCATCTTTGAACCTCAGGCCGGATGGATTGAGTATACCATCACTGCCGAGTATTATCGCATTATCAAGAGAACCACCCTTTGCAAATCCGTTTGCCCTAAGGTACTCGACATCCTTGAGAAACCCGAAAGTCCTTGCTGGAGCTATTTCCTTGGCAAAGACTTCTTCTGAGAGTTCTAAGCTTAACTGCTGTGCTCCGAGCAGGTGGTGATTAAAATGAATTCTGTAGGTGAGTCGCCTCCCCTCATAGGGGAAAACTGCAATTTCAGCGTGACCATCAGTAAAGACTTTAGGACGTGTTATCTTGATGCAGGGTCTTTTCTTGCCCTGTTTTGCGATTCCTCCCTTGAGAATTATGCTTATGAGCTCCATTGAGCTTCCGTCAAGGATAGGTATTTCAGGTCCGGTGACTTCTATAATGACATTATCTATTCCCAAGCCAGACAGGGCTGCAAGCATGTGTTCAACGGTCCTGATCTTTACCCCATTATACCCGAGAGTAGTTGAAAATGCGGTATCTATAACAGATCCCATGGATGCCTTTATTACCATTTCCTTGTCTGTCCTTACAAATAATACACCTGTGTCCCTTGGTGCTGGTTTAAGGCAAACCTTTGAGAACTTTCCTGTGTGAAGTCCTATGCCTTCAAAGCAAACTTCCTGTTTTAAGGTACGTTGGAGTCGCATGATTGTTTAAATAAAGCATAAGCAAACATGATGCCAGCGATAAGATGTTGTAAAATAAGGGTTTAAGGCTGAGAATGTGTTGGTTCTTATCTATTGATTGTGTTCAAATTGACACAGTATTATGCTACTGCACCACCAACTACTATCTCGGGTATTCTGATGGTTGGCAACCCGTCTGATACAGGAACACCTTGTGCATCCTTACCGCATGTCCCGATAGCAAACCCTAAATCAGAGCCAACCATATCTATAGATTCCAAGACAGCTGGCCCATTACCTGCCAGTGTTGCACCTCTCACAGGTTCTCCTCTGTTTCCTTTGTTGATAAGATAGCCTTCCTGTACCTCAAAAACAAAATCACCTGTGACAGTATTCACCTGTCCGCCTCCCATTTTTTTCACAAAGAGGCCATACTCTACAGAGTTAATAATCTTTTCAGGGGACATAGAACCTGGCATAATAAAAGTGTTGGTCATCCGCGGTATAGGCCGATGCTGGTATGATTGCCTCCTGCCATTCCCTGTTGATTTTACCCCATTTTTTAGCGCAGTCAGTCTATCGTACAGATAGCTTTTTAAGATACCATTTTCTACAAGGACGGTCTGTTGGGAAGATGTACCTTCGTCATCAAACCTGAAGGAGCCTCTTTTCTTTGAGAGTGTTGAATCATCTATTACGGTAATAAGAGGGGATGCAATCTTCTGTCCTGTCTTTCGTGAGTATACAGATAGCCCATGTTGAGCAAGGTCAGCCTCAAGACCGTGACCTATGGCCTCGTGTATCATGGTTCCTCCTGCCTCTGAGGATATGATAACAGGCATCCTTCCACCGGGTGCTCTTCTCGCGGTGAGCATCATCACAGCTCTTTTTGCTGCCTTAAGGCTTAACTCTTCTATATTCACGTCATCAAATAGCTCAAAGCCTATTAAACCACCTGTGAGTTCGTATCCTGTCTGTATGATACCGTCATCTGATGCAATGATATGAATTGCTGTCAGTGTATGAACCCTTTCATCTTCTATAATTGTTCCGTCTGATGTTGAGATCTGAACCTTCTGAATGAAATCATTATAGGTTGCACTTACCTGTTGTATTCTATGGTCAAAACCCCTGGCTACAGTATTTGCCTTTCTCACGAGTGACATCTTTTTCTCAATCGGAATATTTTCTGGAAATAACCTTATGTCAAACGATAAGGAAGGGATTTTCGTATTGAGATTAATGACAGAATCAGTGTTTGTACCGGATGCAGCCCTGCATACCTCAGATGCAGCTGTCAATAAAGATTTCTCGGATAAATCATTACTGTATGCATAGGCAGACTTGCCATTATAAATAAGGCGGATACCCGCACCAGAATCAACACCTGTAATTACTTTTTCAATCTTATTGTCTTCAAGATGAATAATAACTACTTTTTTGGACTCAACAAATATATCTGCATAGTCACCGCCGGATGAAAGAGTTTTCTTCAAGATTTTTAAGTGAAGATCATGATCAAGCATGTCACATTATATCAAAGGTGGTGGAAGTTTAGCGAGGTGGAGATGGGCTGTTACAATTTTTAATAATCTGCTATTATGTAATCATAAAAACTGAGGAGTAAAGGGATGCGAATAATATGCCGAAGATAGGAGTTGTAGGGGGGAGCGGTAGTTACGATATATCGGGACTCACCATTACTGAGCACAAAAAGATGACAACTCCCTTTGGCGATCCCTCAGATACCTATCGCTTAGGCGAAATATCAGGTGTAAAGGTCGCATTTCTTCCACGACATGGCTCACCACATTGTATCCCTCCTCACCAGATAAACTACAGGGCAAATATATGGGGATTCAAGGAACTTGGCGTAGAAAGGATTATATCAGTGAATGCAGTAGGTGGGATAAGTCCTGAGATGAAGCCCGGAACAATTGTAATTCCTGATCAGGTTATAGATATGACAAAGGGGAGGAAGTCTACATTCTTTGACGGTGATGACGTTGTCCATATAGACTTCACAGAACCATACTGCGATGAGTTGAGAGAATCTCTTTTTAAAGCAGGCAAAAAATCAGAGATAGCATTAATGAAATCAGGGACATATGTATGTGTGGATGGACCGAGGCTTGAAACCAAAGCTGAAATTATATTTTTTAAGAGCATTGGTGCTGATGTTGTAGGGATGACAGTTATGCCCGAGGCATCACTTTCACGTGAGGGTGAGCTTTGTTTTGCATGTGTTGCAGTTGTGACAAATTATGCTGCAGGGATAACAGAAAAAAGGCTTACTACAACAGAAGTTATTGAAATGATGAAAAGAGTTAGCGGACACGTAAGTGGTTTATTAAAGGAGACCTTTCACCTTATTTCAGACAAGAGAGGATGTGCCTGTAAGGATGCCCTGAGAGAAGCGAGGATGTGAACCCCGTTAGAATTTTACACGGGGTATTCTAATGGGGTGAATATTTTATGGAGACCATTCTTGTAGTAGAAGATAAAGAATCAATGTCAGAGATGCTGAAGGAGACTCTCGAATCTGAAGGTTACAGAGTTATCATTGCGAGAGACGGTATAGAAGGCATGAAGTATCTGAAAGAGAGCAAAATAGACCTTGTTCTTACAGACCTTAAACTTCCTAAAAAAGACGGTATAGATATCCTTAAGGTCTCAAAAGAAGAGAATCAGCTCATACCTGTTATTGTCATGACTGCGTTTGGTTCTGTTGAGTTAGCTGTTACAGCTATGAAGGAAGGTGCGTTCGATTTTATTACAAAACCTTTCGATACCGACCACCTCCTCATGCTCATAAAGAGGGCACTCGAGACACAGAGACTTCTTACAGAGAACATCCTGTTAAAAGAGGAATTTGCATCAAAGTTTGGATTCCCGAGGATTGTTGGTGGAAGCGAGAAAATAGAAAATGTTGTGCAAATGGTGCAAAAGGCCGCACCTACAAAAACAACAGTGCTCCTGCTCGGCGAAAGCGGCACAGGAAAAGAGCTCTTTGCGAGGGCACTGCATAACCTGAGTAATAGACGGAATTATCCATTTGTGCCGATTAATTGTGCAGCAATACCGAGAGACCTCCTTGAAACCGAACTTTTTGGGCATGAAAAAGGTGCATTTACAGGAGCAGATTCAAGGAAACTTGGTAAATTCGAACTCGCTGATAAAGGAACGATATTCCTCGATGAAATTGGTGACATGGATATCGCACTTCAGTCAAAGCTTCTCAGGGTGATTGAGGATAGTGAGATAGAAAGAGTAGGCGGTGTGAAAGGCATTAAGATAGATGTGAGAATTGTTGCCGCAAGTAATAAAGACCTCGAAAAAGCAGTTGAGGAAAAGCATTTCAGGGAAGACCTTTTTTACAGGCTCAATGTGTTTCCAATAAAGATACCACCGTTGAGGGAGAGAAAAGAAGACATACCTTTACTTGTTAAATATTTCATAAATAAATATTGTCTTGAGATAAAAACTTCTATAAAGAGTATTTCAAAAGAGACTCTCGATATACTTATGAGCTATCACTGGAAAGGGAATGTGAGAGAACTCGAAAATGCCATAGAGCGGGCTGTTATCCTTTGTGATGGGGAGATGATTACTCCGGAGTATGTTGTGCTCAGCCAGAGAGCTGTATCCGAATCTGTGGTGAGATCTCTTCACATGGAAGGAACTCTCGGGGATACAGCAAAAGAAGCATTAAGGATTGCAGAAACCCAGCATATTGTGAAGGCCCTCAGAGACACAAAAGGGAATAAGAGCAGGGCAGCTGAACTTCTTCAAGTGAGCTATAAGACACTTCTCACAAAGATTAAAGAATATGGAATTGAGGCTTGACAGTATTGTTCCTATAGAATTATCATAAAAATTGGCACTTGATTGAATATGTCATAAGTGGATTAAGCGAAAAGAGCCAATAACCAGATTACAATAACCAAACATAATACAAAATGAGTCAGGATAATTTATCCGGAGGATTGCAGTGTCAGGGCATTCAAAATGGGCACAGATAAAGCATAAGAAGTCACAGGTTGATGCAAAGAAGGGAAAGGTTTTTTCCAAAATAGCGAAAGAGATTACAGTCGCTGCAAGAATTGGAGGGGGGGACCTTACTGGAAATCCAAGGCTGAGGACTGCGATAGAAAAGGCAAAAGATGTGAACATGCCCCATGATAATATTAAGAGGGCTGTTATGAAAGGTACAGGTGAGCTTCCTGGAGTGTCTTATGAGGAATCCATCTATGAAGGGTATGGTCCTGGTGGTGCTGCAATACTCGTAGAAGTACTTACTGACAATAGAAACAGAACAGGTTCCGAGGTACGACATATTATGAGCAAGAATGCTGGTAACTTAGGTGAGGCTGGTTGTGTTGCCTGGATGTTCACACAAAGAGGATATATTCTTGTTGAAAAAACAAAGATTGATGAAGATGCAATAATGACAATAGCTCTTGATGCAGGCGCTGAAGATATGAGAAATGACCTTAAAGAAGACAACTACGAGATTATCACAGCTCCTGAGGACATGAACAAAGTAAAGGCCTCTATCGAAGCATCAGGAATCCCGATATCTCTTGCAGAAATCACAATGCTTCCCCAAAATTATGTTTCTCTTGATGAAAAGTCAGCAGAGCAGATGATGAGGCTGATGGATGCACTTGAAGATCATGAGGATGTCCAGAATGTATATACTAATTTCGATATCTCTGACGAGGTGATTGCTAAGGTTGCCACATAGAAGAACTTTTTCCATTCGTGCTACCTTTAAGAGAAGGTTCCTCGCAGGGCTCCTGATAACGATCCCGATTATTGTCACCTTCCTCATAATAGGATCGTTCTTCAGATTTGTCGATGGCCTTCTTGAGCCCATTTACTACAGAATTTTTGGCTACCATGTCTATGGTCTCGGTTTTATATCAGCAATAGTGATTATTTTTATTACAGGTCTTGTCTCAACAAATGTCTTTGGGAGAAAGGTCATAACAATTTTCGAAAAAATTATATTGAAAATACCTGTATTCAAAGGCATATACACGGCTATCAAACAACTTGTTGATGCCTTTTCACCTGAACGTCAAGGTGCAGCATTTAAAAAATTTGTTATTGTTGAATATCCAAGAACTGGTGTTTTCGTATTCGGTTTTCTTACAAAGGAATATACTATTAAAGAGCAGAAAGACGGGAGCGAAATCTATCTAAGGGCTGTGTATATTCCCACAAATAACCTTTATCTTGGGGATATAGTCCTTTTTAAGGAAGAAGATGTGCATTATACTGACATCCCCATAGATGAAGGGATTAAGATCATCCTTTCAGGCGGGATTGCTACCCCTGCAAGGATATCTGAGTCGAAACAATGAAGATAATGTGTGTTGTGTTGGCTGCAGGGCTTGGAAAACGGATGAATTCATTTTTACCAAAGGTCCTCCATACGCTGCATGGTACTCCAATGCTTCATCATGTCTTAAATACCCTTTATGAACTTAACCCCCTCAGGATTGTTGTGGTGGCAGGAAAACATCTTAAAGAAATAAAAGAATCTATAGGAGATGTCAGTGTGATCTCTTTTGTTCAGCAGAAAGTGCCAATGGGTACAGGAGATGCACTTCTCAAGGCATGGACTGCACTCAAAGGATTTCAAGGGACAGTTGTTGTTGTGAATGGAGATACACCATTGATTATGTCAAAGACACTTAAACAGTTCTTGACCCTTCACAGTAAAGAGAAGAATAGTGTCTCCATGCTCTCATTTATTGCTGAAGACCCTGGTTCATATGGGAGGGTCATCAGAGATGGCGCAGGTGACATTATATCAATCGTCGAGGACAGGGATGCAACAGAACGTCAGAAAAAGATAAAGGAAGTAAACAGCGGGGTTTATGCGATTGAGACTGATACTCCGCATCTCTTAAAGGAGATAAAGCTTAATGAATCAAAAGGTGAATATTACCTCACAGATATAATCGGGGTTGCGAAAGATAAGGGAATAAAGATAGGTGCATATTGCATTGGCTCTGAAGATGAGTTTATGGGTGTGAACACCAAAAAAGATTTTGGAAAAGTAAGGCAGTTAATGAGAGACAGGATAATAAAAAAGTGGGTGAACAGAGGCATCTGCTTTATAGATACCAATTCAGTATATATATCAACGGACGTGAAGATAGACAAAGGTACAATAATTTATCCAAATGTTCATCTCGAAGGTAATACAAGAATAGGAAGAGGATGTACAATCTATCCGAATGTTCGTATTCAGGATAGCATCGTAGAAGATGGTGCTATTATCAAGGACTCCACACTTATTGAGGGGTCTGTGGTGAAGAGGAGAGCCTCTGTTGGACCATTTGCTCACATAAGGCCGGGTTCTGAAATTGGAGAAGAGGTAAAGATAGGAAATTTTGTGGAAGTGAAGAAATCAGTAATCGGCTCCCGTACAAAAGCATCCCACCTTACCTATCTCGGAGATTCAAAAATCGGGAAGAATGTTAATATTGGAGCAGGTACAATAACCTGTAACTATGATGGATATAAAAAACATGTTACGATAATAGAAGACAATGTCTTCATAGGAAGTGATTCCCAACTTATTGCTCCTGTAAAGATAGGGAAAGGTGCGTACGTTGGTGCAGGTTCTACAATAACAAATGATGTCCCTTCTCTGGCACTTGGCATGGGGAGAACAAGACAAATAAATATCAAAGACTGGGTTCTGAGAAAGAAGTTAAAAGTAAAAAAAGAAAGAAGCAAAAGAGCTAAGAGCTAAGAGCTAAGAGCAACACCCTATGTACTTTGCTCTATGCTTTGTGCTGATTAAGATATGTGTGGAATAATTGGCTATATAGGTAAAAGAAATGCAGTATCAGTGATACTCGAGGGGCTGAAGCGTCTTGAGTACAGGGGATATGATTCTGCAGGCATTGCGTTTTTTTCTGATAAGGGCATTGAGGTGAGAAGAAGTACCGGAAAGATAAAAGAACTGGCCTCGCTCTTTGAATCAGAAAAACCATTCAGTCACACTGCAGTAGGTCATACGAGATGGGCTACTCATGGGAGGCCCACAGAGGAAAACGCCCACCCGCACAAATCTCACAGCATTGTATTAGCACATAATGGAATTATCGAGAATTACTTTCATCTTAAAGAGAAATTGGTAGAAAAGGGATATCAGTTTAAGTCAGAAACAGATACAGAGGTTCTCTGCCATCTTATAGAAGATTATGCGAAGACATATCCATTTGAAGAAGCGGTGAGAAAGGCCCTGAAAGAAGTGAAAGGGACATATGCCTTTGTAGTTCTTAAAGAGGACGAGCCTGGTAAGATTGTGGGTGCGAGAAAGGATAGTCCACTTGTTATCGGTTTAGGTGAGGGTGAGTCTTTCATTGCATCTGACGTTCCTGCATTTCTGAATTATTCGAGAAACGTGATTTATATTGATGATGGTGAGATGGTTGTAATGACAGATGATGGAATCAAGATAACAGGACCTGACGGGAACAATGTGAGAAAGGATGTGAAATCTGTGCCATGGAGCCTTTCAATGGCTGAGAAGGGTGGGTATAAGCATTTTATGCTTAAAGAGATATACGAACAGCCAAGGGCGATAGGAGATACACTGAAAGGGAGATTTTCACCAGAAAGCGGAGAAGTGAATTTCGAAGAGTTTGGCCTGAGCATCGATGAATTGAAGAAGACTGAAAAGATTTTTATTGTTGCCTGCGGCACTTCTTATCACGCTGCTCTTATAGGCAAGTACATGATTGAGCAACTTGCAAAAATTCCCGTTGAAGTTGATATTGCGTCAGAGTTTCGCTATAGAAGTCCCATTGTGAAACCTGGAGATCTTATGATTGTGATAACCCAGTCCGGGGAGACCGCTGATACACTTGCGACACAGAGAGAAGCGAAAAGGCTTGGTGCAAAGGTACTCAGTATATGTAATGTTGTCGGGAGTACATCTTCAAGGGAAGCCGATGCGGTATTTTATACTCATTCAGGACCAGAGATTGGAGTTGCATCGACAAAGGTGTTCACCGCTCAGGTTGTTGGGCTTTACCTTTTTGCAGTCGGTCTGGGAAAGATAAGAGGTGTGATCTCAGAAAGTCTCGCAAAAGAATTGTTAAGAGAGCTTCTTATGCTTCCAGGAAAGGTTGAAGAGTCGTTAGCTATGGATGAGAGTATCAGTATGACTGCAAGAGATTATTTTAAGGCAAGAGGGTTTCTTTTCCTTGGAAGAGGTATCAATTATCCAATTGCACTTGAAGGTGCATTAAAGTTAAAAGAGATATCATATATGCACGCAGAAGGATATCCTGCCGGTGAGATGAAGCATGGTCCTATTGCGCTCATAGATGAAGAGTTACCGGTTGTTGTCCTTGCACCTCGGGATAACCTGCGTGAAAAGATAATTTCTAATATTCAGGAGGTCAAGAGCAGGGGAGGAAAGGTCATATCAATTATAAATAGTTCTGACAGTGAGGTGCATAGAATTTCAGATAAATGTATTTCTGTCCCATACACAAATCCATATCTTACCACTGTAGTGATGGCTATTCCGATGCAGCTGCTCGCATATCATATTGGAGTGTTGAGGGGTTGTGATGTTGATCAGCCAAGAAATCTTGCAAAAAGCGTTACTGTCGAATAAAAACTTTTTTTTGTTTTTTGGATTT
>JAGVMY010000088.1 GCA_020053565.1 Thermodesulfovibrionales bacterium | reverse complement strand
AACTGCTGAGGCCCTCCGGATCTACCCGCCCATCGCCATGTGAGATCGTCTCCAGCGCAATGTCATACACGCGCGGAAGCCCGGCCGATGAGCCATTCAGCAGCCTTGGCAGTTCCCGGCTGTACCCCTTTGGCAAGTGTCTCCTGGCCGTGCGAATCTGCTCTTCAATAAGATAGAAGTTATCGAGCAGCCATTCCCCGGCCGGCGTAATACGGCAGGTTGCCTTAATAGCCTCCGTCAGCAGGTTGCGGACCCCAAGCAGCGCGCCTTCATTCTCAGCCAGCCGCGTCAGAAGCCGGTCCCGTGCACGTCCCGGACCCAACGTGTGCAAACCCGCCAGGGTCTTGCCATGCTGCTCCATCTGATCGCTGCTGAACAGTTCCGATCGCAGCGGTGGCTCGTTATCAGCGCACGTTTGTGCCGGGCCGTCTCCGCGGAGCCTCGCCCGCAAAAGGGACAGGTTTCCAAGAATGCTCTTGCTGCTTATCTTCAAGCTTGAGGTCTCCTTCTGAGAAGCGAAGTCTCAACGAACCGGCGCAACCATGGTTGCGGTTTCGGGCTTCTCCTCTTCGGTTGTCGGTGTTAGTGTTTCTTCTCAAGATCAATGAGACGAGAAGATATTGATTGAACAATGACACCATCGTTGTGTGCTCTAATTTTCTGGCTATACTTAAGGCTGTATCGCCATTAGTGTTTTTTAAGTGGATATCAGCTTTGCTTAGGTTTGAAATCTCAGACCCCATAGCATGCTTTAGTCCTCTTTGCTTCTGGTTTCATTCCACCGCAATATCTTTCCAAAAACTCTTTTCTGCTTATCTTGTGTCCCAAACAAAGGCCGGAAACATCCATCTTGTCACATTCCAAAGTCTGATAATGTCCATTAAATCTTATTACTTCAGAATGATACATCTTGCTATTACAGTCGCCATGAGCTATAAAGCGGACATGAGCCAGAATAATAGCGTTCCCCATGCAATATGCTCTCATTGTTTTGACTCCTTTGTGTTGATTCTGCATGTGCATCAGCCTGTACGATGGGGTAGAGGAGTGTTTCCACCTAAAACATGAAAGGTTAATTTTGTTGATTGGGGAAACTGTTAAAAGGTGAGGATATCAAAATGAAATCACATCGCCAGTTTCCCCAGTTTGACTATTTCTTTTTTTATTATCCTTAGTATAACAGATTATTTTGCCTTTATGTTCTTAAATGGAAATTTCTCATTATTTTTCAAAATTTCACCTTTTTGTAAAATACCTTCTTTAACACTTCGGCTGAGATGATGTATGAAGCAACGATTACTCCTAATTAATATAAGAAAAGAAATTGGCAGGGCTGTAAATCCGAAGATTATGTAATTCTTAAGTATTTCAATTACCGATAACTACCGAATAGGAGGCGCTTCGCATCTTTATCAAGGCTTAAAAGAAGTGACTTTCAATCAGTAATCAACATAGTATGGAAATTTTCTAAAATGCACAGTACTATGTGAAAGACAGATTTTGGTGCTGTTTACTGCAGTACAAAAGTAAGGAACAGATTTACAGAGATCACAAGGACTCTAATAGGGATAGATCGTGTGATCGATATTTTTTAAAAAACAGTCCTTATAGAATGGCTTCATATCAATATAAAAAGGCTTGTGTCTCTGCAAGCCCTTGATTTCATTGGCTCCTGGGAAGGGATTCGAACCCCCGATCCCGAAAGCATTCGGGATTAACAGCCTTCAGGATTCTGCTTGCTTGCGATAAGATACTCGATATATTTTCTGCTTTTCTTAGCCTTTATCTGTCTCTCCCGCTGCATTGCATCTGAACGAGATGGACACTCTTCGTCATAAACGCAAATCCATGGGCCTTTATGCAACTTCGTATATTTCGTTCCAAGGTAATCGGGGTTGTTATGCTCGATAATCCTGCGAGTAAGATCATCAGTGTGACCGATATAAAACTGCCCGGTCGATTTGCTCTTCAGGATATAGACAAAATAAGACATAACACTGATGAATGAAAATTGGCTCCTGGGAAGGGATTCGAACCCCCGACCAAGTGGTTAACAGCCACCCGCTCTGCCAGCTGAGCTACCCAGGAGTAAACCTTTTTATATCAAATAATTTAATAGTTTGTCAATCAAGACTGAGGTCTGTCACGAACTTTACAACAAGGTCACCAACCTCTGTTGTGCTGTATCCCATTTTACCCGCAGAGAGGCTCTTGAGATATTTACCGGTAACCTCCATGACAGCCTTCTCAATAATCTGTGCTGATTTCATTTCACCGAGGTGTTCAAGCATCATCCCGCCTGCACATATTGCAGCAAGAGGGTTAATGACATTCTTCCCTGTGTATTTCGGTGCAGAGCCTCCAATAGGCTCGAACATCGAAACCCCATGAGGGTTAATGTTGCCCCCTGCAGCGATTCCCATTCCGCCCTGTATCATCGCTCCTAAATCCGTAATGATATCTCCAAACATATTGTCTGTCACTATCACATCAAACCATTCAGGATTTTTCACAAACCACATCGTGATTGCATCGACATGTGCATAATCACACTTTATCTCAGGATATTCCTTTGCGACTTCATAGAACGTTCTCTCCCAGAGGTCAAAGGCAAATGTGAGGACATTTGTCTTCCCGCAGAGTGTAAGCTTGTTCATCTTGTTTCTTTTCTTGCAATATTCAAAAGCAAAGCGTATACACCGCTCAACACCCTTCCGTGTATTAATAGACTCCTGTACTGCAACCTCATCAGGCGTGCCTTTCCTGAGGACCCCGCCTGCACCTGCATACAGCCCCTCTGTATTTTCCCTTACCACGATAAAATCAATGTCCTCGGGCTTCTTATCTTTCAGAGGGCAATCAATCCCCGGATACAGCTTGACAGGTCTCAGATTAATATACTGGTCAAGTTCAAACCTCAGCCTTAAGAGAATCCCCTTTTCAAGAATGCCAGGCTTTACGTCAGGATGTCCAATTGCACCGAGATAAATCGCATCGTATTTTTTTAGTTCAGCAACTGCACCATCAGGAAGGATTTCTCCTGTCCTTAGAAAACGATCTCCACCAAAATCATAATAATGAAAATCCAGTGTAAACCCAAGCCTTTTCGAAACAGCATCTAATACTTTAATGCCTTCTTTGATTACCTCCGGACCTGTTCCGTCACCAGGGATAACTGCTATGTTATAAGATTTCATAAATTACTCTCCTCTAAAATAATCTTTAGTATTTAACAAAATACACCATCAGAGCCGGGCAGGGCATAGTATTTGAGCGGTTTTAAATTCTTTCGAAGAAAGAATTTACCTCGGAGTCTCCCGATGTATATCGGGGGACGAGAATGAGTGAAAATGCTATGACCTGCCCATACTATATAATTTTGTGAATAGTTCTTATTACCCATCAATTTTTAATTTGCTTTTAGTCCACTCCACCAATCCTCCCGCAGCAATGAGTTCCTGCATAAAGGAAGGGATGGGATGAGCTTCATATGTCTCGCCTGTCGTAAGATTCTTTATTATTCCATTGTCCGCATCAATCTCTATTTCATCTGCCTCCTTAATCTTCTCTGATGCCTCAGAAGATTCGAAGATGGGAAGCCCTATATTAAAAGCATTCCTGTAGAAAATCCTTGCAAAGCTTTTTGCGATGACTGCCTGGATTCCTGCAGCCTTTATTGCGACAGGAGCATGTTCTCTCGATGAACCACATCCGAAGTTTTTGCCTGCAACAATAATATCACCTGTCTTTACCTTACGGGGGAAATCTTTGTCCATGTCTTCCATCACATGTTTCGCAAGCTCTTCTGGATCAGATGTATTCAGATACCGTGCAGGTATGATCGCATCCGTATCTATATCATTACCAAATCGCCATACCAAGCCCCTGAAAATCATCTCTCCTCCTTAACTTCAATGAAGTATTGTTATTTTAGCAGTTATTATAGGGAATTCTCAGACTGAGAGTAAACACCTTTTCATTTCAAAATCTGTGATACATAATCTGTGATAGGGTATAATTAATCAATGAGGAGACCTGAACTGGAACCTGAAAAATCGAAGAAGATGTCATTCTCCAGAAAAATAATCATAGTCTTTATTATCTCCTCTGCTTTTATGGGTATTGTCTGCGGCACTGCATACTGGATTATTTTTGACCTCCCTAAAATTAAAACACTTGCGGAATACACACCGATGGAATCCTCCAGGGTTTACTCGAGTGACGGAAAAGTCATTGCAGAACTCTACATCGAACGGAGGACATTTATACCGCATTATCAGATACCAGACTATTTAAAAAAGTCATTCATCTCTATAGAAGACATCAGGTTTTACACCCATCCCGGAGTTGATTTCATAGGAATAGCGAGGGCACTATGGCATGACATAAAGGCTGGAGGCATTGTTGAAGGAGCAAGCACCATTACCCAGCAGCTTGCGAGGATGCTTTTTTTAACGAGTGAACGCTCACTCAAAAGGAAATTGAAGGAAGCAGTGCTCTCTATTCAGATAGAAAGACACTATACAAAAGATGAAATCCTCGGCCTCTATTTAAACCAGGCATATTTTGGTACAAGGGCATATGGTATTGAGGCAGCTTCACAGACATATTTTGGAAAATCAGTGAACGAACTCACTCTTGGAGAGGCGGCACTCCTTGCCTCACTTCCTAAAGCACCTTCTTTTTTCTCTCCTTTTAAAAGACCTGATAAGGCAATGGAAAGGCGCTCTGTTGTATTGAAAAAGATGCTTCATCATAAGTTTATCACAAAGGCAGAATTTGATAAGGCAATGAATGAACCTTTACCACAGATACCACATATGAGGAAATACGAGGCGCCATATTTCATAGAATCTTTGCGGCAGAGGCTTGAACTAAAATATGGCTCTAAAGTATATTCCGCGGGGTACAAAATTTATTCGACCATTGACCACAGGATGCAAAGTATAGCAGAAGAGGCAGTAAAAAAGGGAATTGAGGCAATCGAAAAAAGAGTAAAGCCCGGTGTACAGGCATCATTAATCGCATTAGATCTCCGAACAGGACATATAAAAGCACTGGTAGGTGGCACTGATTTCTGGAAAAATCAGTATAACAGGGCAACACAGGCACTAAGACAGCCAGGTTCTGCATTCAAGCCCTTTGTGTATCTCACCGCATTTGAGAACGGGATGGTCTCAGAAGATACGATTGTTGACTCTCCACTATCATTTAAAGCAAATCGTCAGGGTAAGGTCTGGTCTCCCAAAAACTACGATGGGAAATACTATGGATTAGTTACCCTTAAAACAGCACTTGCGAAATCTTTAAATTCTGCAACTATCAGAATTGCTGACAGGGTCGGTATAAAGAATGTCATAGAGACTGCCCAGCGGCTCGGTATCAAGTGCGAATTACAGCCCTATCTGCCAACAGCACTTGGTGCCTCTGACGTCACACTCATGGAAATGGTCTCTGCATACTCTACTTTGGCAACAGGCTCAACTATAGGGCCACTCACCTATGAAAGGGTTTTAAACAGGGATGGTATTGTTCTTGAGGAGACACGACCCGAGATAAAAGAGGTCGTTGATAAAGAAATCATTGAGGAGATAAAACTATCACTTGGTGCAGTGATAAAAGAAGGCACCGCGCAGAGGGCAAAGGAGCTTGGCAGGACTGTTTATGGAAAGACCGGGACAACAAATAATTACACAGATGCATGGTTCATAGGATTTGATGACAGGCTTGTTGTCGGTGTCTGGGTTGGAAGAGATGACCACACGCCAATTGGTGTAAAGGAAACAGGTTCCAGGGCAGCACTTCCGATATGGATTGAATTT
>JAGVMY010000018.1 GCA_020053565.1 Thermodesulfovibrionales bacterium | reverse complement strand
ATTGGATGGATCAGCCATCGCAATCGTGAGGGTCGCTCCTACACGCGCAACAGGCATGATAAGATACTTCCTCGCCATATCAACAGGTATGAGCTTTAAAAGTGAGGGGTCTATCTTGTAATCAGAGAGGTTTATTGCAGGGACACCAAATTGCCTGCTGAGAAAGGTAACCAGTTTTTCCTCCGTGATATAACCTAACTTTATAAGGTTTGTCCCGAGCCTTCCACCCTCTCTCTTCTGAAGATTCAGGGCCTCCTTCAGCTGCTCCTCTGAAATGACATTAGATGCTATCAGAAGCTGACCTAATTTAGCAGGCATAGTTTTAAAATATATTAAAATATAATGAATGTCAATTTAAGGATTTTTTTGAGTAAGAACATCATTACAAAGGTAAATTCAATAAAATGGAGGTTAGAACGCATAGTGAACCATAAATATGTTAGGATAAATCACTCAATTTATGAAGAAAAACGTAGAGGCTTTCAGAGATGAATAGAGAAAGGGATATACTTTCACCAGATGATATCGAGAGAGCAGAGAGGTTAAGAGAGGTCATTGAAGAATTATACGAGAGAAACAAAGCAATACCTATTATTGTAGAGGGCAAAAAAGACGCAGCTGCTTTAAGGATGCTCGGTCTTATCGGTGAGATTATCACAGTTCACAGAGGTAAGAGCATCTACGATTTTTGTTTAGATATTGCAGAGAGATTCCACAGGGTTATCATTCTCCCTGATTGGGATAAGAAGGGGGAAAACCTCAATAAGGCCCTTTCAATGCACCTCAGAGGCCATTACGAAGAGTTTTCCTCTTTCAGGGAACTTTTGAAGATCCTCTGTCAAAAGGAGATCAAAGACATTGAAGGGATACCAAAGCTTCTCAGGAGGCTTGAAGGAGATGAAGGCTCTCGGTACTAAGGGTGAAGATCTTGCAGTAACCTTTCTGAAAAAAAAAGGTTATAAGATAATTGCGAGGAATTATAAGACTTTTATTGGTGAGATCGATATCATTGCAAAAGATGGAAATACAACTGTGTTCATTGAAGTAAAAACAAGGAAAAATGATTTCTTTGGCTACCCATTCGAAGCAGTAAATAATAAGAAAAGGCAAAAGCTGAAAAATTTAGCCTTACTTTATCTAAAAAATAAGGGGCAAGAATCTCCGGCAAGGTTTGATGTCCTCAGTATTTTTTATATGGCTCATGGGAAAGAGGCAATAGAGCATATCAAGGATGCGTTTGAGTTTTAAGGTTAATTTTCTTCTCCCACTCCCATGCTGTCTTAATTATATATCCGAGATCATCGTATTTTGGCTTCCAGTCAAGTTCTTTTTTGATCCTTGATGCATCTGCTATAAGTGCTGGCGGGTCTCCAGGCCTCCTTCCTACTGGCCTCACAGGAAAATCAACTCCTGTGACATTTTTTACCTTCTCAACTACATCTTTTACAGAATATCCGTGTTCATAACCACAATTGTATACCCTGCTCCCACTCCCTGATGTGAGGGACTCAAGTGCGAGTATGTGCACATCAGCGAGATCATCAACGTGAATATAATCTCTAATACACGTCCCATCCGGGGTAGGATAATCTGTCCCGAATAAATCGAGGTGGTCTTTTATTCCAAGTGCTGTCCTTAAAGATGTAGTAATTAGGTGAGTAGCATCTTTCCTTGTTTGTCCAATTCTTGAAAGCGGGTCAGCGCCTGCAACGTTAAAATACCTGAGCGATACATATCTGAAATTATGAGCTTTGCTCACGTCATCAAGCACATGCTCAACCATTACCTTTGATGAGCCATAAGGGTTTATTGGCTGGAGAGGTGCATCTTCTGTAACAGGGACCTTTTCAGGTATTCCATAAACTGCTGCTGATGACGAAAAGATGAACTTGCTCACATTGTGTGTGATACATGCTTCGATAAGGTCAAGTGTATTTACGAAATTGTTTTTATAATATTTTACAGGTTCTCTTACAGACTCTTCTACCACAACAAATGCAGCAAGGTGTACAACAGCTTCAAAATCCTCTGCCTCAAAGATAGTATTAAGGAGCCTTTGGTCGGCAAGATCGCCTTTTACCAGACGTCCATTGAGCACTGCCCATTCATGACCATAGGAGAGATTGTCGTATACTACTATAGAATGCCTTTTCTCACCGAGAGCCTTTACTATATGACTCCCAATATACCCTGCTCCACCTGTAACAAGGATTCTCATGTTTTTAAACTTTCAGGATTTTCTATTTTATTCGGTTAATAATAAGGATTTCTTGCGAAGAGCTATGTGGTCGTCTTCTTTGTTTCTTTTTTTTCAGACTTTACGGCTCTGGGTTTCCTTACATCCTCGTAATCAATAAATTCAAGTACAGCCATTGGTGAAGCATCCTTAACCCTATTTCTTGTCTGCACAATCCTGAGATATCCCCCGTTTCTTCCAGAAAATCTTGGTGCTATTTCGCTGAAGAGCTTTGAAATAACAGCCCGATTAGGGATATAGGAAAGAGCAATTCGTTTTGCGTGTAAATCTCCCTTAATACCAAGCGTTATTATCTTCTCTGCAATCTTCTTTGTCTCTTTTGCCTTTGCAACAGTTGTCTCAATCCTCTGGTATTCAAAAAGTGAAGCTACCAGACCCCGCAAAAGAGCTTTTCTCTGGTTCGTAGTCCTCCCGAATAATCTGCCATCAACTCTGTGCCGCATCTCGCTGAACACCTCCACTCAATGAAGCTACTTCCCTGTTAAGGGCATTCATATCAACTCTCATACCGAGACGAAGTCCCATCGAATGGAGTATATCCTTTATCTCGTTAAGGGACTTTCGTCCAAAGTTCTTTGTCTTAAGCATCTCGTGCTCTGTCTTTTGTACCAAGTCAGCAATGGTTTTTATATTTGCATTCTTCAGGCAATTATAGGATCTTACCGAGAGTTCGAGTTCATCAACGCTTTTAAGAAGATTACTATTGAATACAGGATTCTCAATTATCGAATGAACCTCGCTCCCTTCCTCAACAGAAATGGCTTCTTCTTGTTCTTTTTCTTCTTCTAATATAAATAGATCCATATGCTCAATTACGATAGACGCAGCCTGTGAAACTGCTTTTACAGGTGTGATACTCCCATCCGTCCATATCTCCATTACAAGCCTATCGTAGTCTGTTGCCCTTCCAACTCTTGCCTTTTCAACAGTGAAATTAACTTTCTTTATTGGAGTAAAAACAGAATCAACAGCAATCATGTCCACAGAAAGGCCTTCTTCTTTATTTAACTCAGCAGGCACATATCCTTTGCCTTTCTTTATGTGCATCTCAGCTTCGAATGTGGCATCCTTATCTAATGTTGCGATAACCTGTTCGGGGTTAAGAATTTCAAAAGACGCATCCCCTTTTATATCGTCTCCTGTCACATTCTTAGGGCCTTTCACTTTTATTGACGCTATTTTCTTTCCGTCAGAATAAAGCTTGAATCTGATATTTTTGAGATGCAAAATTATATCAATGATGTCCTCTTTAATCCCCTTTATTGTAGAGAACTCATGGAGGGCACCCTGTATTTTGACTGCGGTGACTGCTGCTCCCTCAATAGAAGAGAGCAAAACTCTTCTGAGGGCATTCCCTATAGTGGTACCAAAACCACGTTCCAAGGGCTCTGCGATAAACTTACCATACGTATTTGTAAGGGTCTCTTCATCAAACCTGATTTTTTCAGGTAGCTGAAAGCCTCTCTTCTTAAGATCCATAAAGGCCTCCTCTGCCTCTTTTTTGATTTAAGTAATAAATCTAAAAACGAGAAATAGTGAATAGGAATTTATAATGTTACTTCTCACTTCTTATTTCTTATTTAGAATATAGTTCTACTATGAGTTTCTCCTGTATAGGAAGCTGTATTTCATCCCTCGAAGGAACATGGAGAACCTTACCCTTAAAGTTTGCACTATCAACTTCAACCCATGCAGGTATTCCTCTATGCTCAACCTTTGAAAGGCTATCAATAATCTCCGGTATATCCCTGCTCGTTTCTTTGACTTCCACTAAGTCTCCCCCTTTCACTATATATGAAGGAATATTTACCTTTTTCCCATTTACACGAAAGTGACCGTGACTGATAAGCTGTCTCGCCTTACGCCTGTTCGATGTAAAACCCATGCGATATGCCACATTATCAAGACGACTCTCAAGAAGCTGAAGAAGCATCTCTCCTGTAATCCCTTTACTTCTTTCAGCCTCATGGAAATACCTCCTGAATTGTCTTTCAACAAGCCCATATGTCTTTCTCACCTTCTGTTTTTCTCTGAGTTGAAGTCCATAATCAGATAATTTTCTGTAACCCTGTCCATGATGTCCTGGAGGATATTTTCTTCTCTCTATAGCACATTTCTCTGTATAACACCTATCACCCTTAAGAAAAAGTTTTTCTCCTTCCCTGCGGCAAATCCTGCATAAAGCTCCTGTATATCTTGCCATTTATACCCTCCTCCTTTTCGGAGGCCTACAACCGTTATGAGGAACAGGAGTTACATCTTTTATAAGGTTAATCTCCAGACCTGTTGCCTGAAGTGATCTGATAGCAGACTCCCTTCCTGCGCCAGGACCTTTTACAAAAATATCAATCTGTTTCATGC
The DNA here is from genome assembly GCA_020053565.1 of Thermodesulfovibrionales bacterium. Taxonomy (GTDB): domain Bacteria; phylum Nitrospirota; class Thermodesulfovibrionia; order Thermodesulfovibrionales; family SM23-35; genus VGWZ01. Next base: position 5,650 of record JAGVMY010000018.1, on the reverse strand, counting down.
CTGAGTCTATTGCCTTCTTTGCTGCAGTAGCAGCTGCCATCTGTGCTGCATAAGGAGTACTTTTCCTTGAGCCTTTGAACCCCAAGTTGCCAGCACTTGACCAGGTGATCACATTACCGTTTGGGTCAGTTATCGTTACTATTGTGTTATTAAACGTAGCCTGAATATGAGCTACTCCATAAGTAATATTCCTTTTCTCTTTCTTGACACCTTTCTTCCTTTGAGCCATTCAGTTATGCCTCCTTCTTCCTGCCAACGGCTGCCCTTCTTGGACCCTTGCGAGTTCGAGCATTTGTCTTAGTCCTCTGACCCCTTACAGGGAGACCTAAACGATGTCTCAGTCCTCTGTAAGAGCCTATATCGATAAGTCTTTTTATTCCCATGGATACATCACGCCGTAGATCGCCTTCAACCCTATAATCTCTATCTATTACTGTTCTTATTTTTACGATATCTTCATTAGAAAGGTCTTTTACCCGCGTGTCAGGATTAACCTTTGTCTCGGACAATATCCTGTGCGAAGTTGTCCTCCCTATACCAAATATCCTCGTCAGGCCTATCTCTACACGCTCGTTTTTGGGCAGATCAACTCCTGCAATTCTTGCCAATTTATCCCTCCTCTGTCAGTTCGGAGATTTTAGTTCGAAGTTCAGAGATTCTTTCACTTATAACTCTTAACTTATAACTTTTCACTGTTTTTTTATCCCTGTCTCTGTTTATGCCTTGGGTTGTCACATATAACCCTTATAACACCCTTTCTCTTTATTATCCTACATTTTGCACATATAGGTTTCACCGACGAACGAACTTTCATGTTTACCCCTTTTTATAAAAACTTATACGCAATAAATATTCAACCTTTCACTTGTTACTTTTCTTATTTCGCCCTATACGTTATCCTTCCCTTCGTAAGATCATACGGTGAAAGTTCCACAGTAACTTTATCCCCCGGCAAAATTTTTATAAAATGCATCCTTATCTTTCCTGATACATAAGCAAGTATAACCTGACCATTTTCAAGCTCAACTTTAAACATTGCATTTGGGAGAGTTTCTACAACTGTCCCCTGAACTTCTATATTTTCCTCTTTTGCCATTAACTTATTATTTTAGTTTTTTTATCAATTTTAGTCAAGATCACAGGTTTATCTTGTGTCACAAGTATAGTATGCTCAAAATGAGCTGATGGTTTGCCATCAACAGTAACAGCTGTCCATCCATCATTGAGTATGAGCACCTCATATCCACCTGCATTCACCATTGGTTCTATAGCCAAGGTCATCCCTTCCCTGAGCCTTGGACCACGCCCTTGGAGGCCAAAATTAGGAATCTGCGGCTCTTCATGCAAATCTCTGCCTATGCCATGCCCTACAAATGCTCTCACCACAGAAAAACCATTTGATTCAACATGCCTTTGAATAGAATATGAGATATCAGATACTCTATTGCCAACCCTTGCCCTGTCTATCCCTATATATAAAGATTCCTCTGTTACCCTGAGCAACCTTTCAACATCTTCATCAATCCTCCCTACAGGAAACGTTACAGCACCATCCCCATAAAAACCATCTTTATACACACCAAGGTCGATACTCAGTATATCACCATCCCTCAATACCCTCTTTGACGGTATGCCGTGAATAACCTCATCATTAACAGATGTGCAGATACTCGCCGGGTACCCTCTATATCCTTTAAATGCAGGTATTGCATTATTTGATCTTATAGAGGTGTCTGCAACACTTTCAATATCTTCTGTGGTAATTCCTGGCCTCACCATACCTTTTAAGGCATTAAGCGTCATTGCGACAATTCGGCATGCCTGCTCCATTTTTTCAATCTCTTCTGGAGATTTCAGGATTATCATATATATAAAATTTTTGCATTTTTAATCTTTAATTTTTAACTTTTCTTATCCTCTCCTCCCCTTTATTCTTCCTTTTTTGAGAAAGCCATCATATGAACGTGTAATAAGGTGCGACTCTATCTGGGAGACGGTATCAAGGGCCACCCCTACTGCAATCAGGAGAGAAGTACCTCCAAAATAAAAAGGTACATGGAATCTCGTGATGAGAAGCTCGGGAATAATGCATACTACACCGAGATAGATACCACCCACAAATGTCAGCCTTGTAAGTACCTTGTAGATATATTCAGAGGTCTTCTGGCCAGGTCTGATACCGGGAATATACCCACCATACTTCTTGAGATTATCTGCGATATCAACAGGATTAAAAATAATAGCGGTATAAAAGTATGCAAAGAAAAAGATCATACTGACATAAAGCGTTGTATAGAGCACTGAACCGGGGGAAAACTGTCTGGCAATTTCTTGCACCCAAGGTATTGCGATAAAACCTGCCACAGTTGCAGGAAACATAATGATAGAAGATGCAAATATCGGAGGAATAACCCCTGAAGTATTTATCTTCAAAGGCAGGTGTGTAGATTGACCACCATATACTTTACGGCCCACGACTCTCTTCGCATATTGAATGGGAATTTTCCTCTGTCCCCTCTCTACGTAAATTATCACACCGACAACAGCCACCATCATCACAATGAGCAAGATAACGAATAAAATAGGTAGTTCTCCTACCTGTGCAAGTCTAATAGTATCGATAACAGCGTTAGGAAATCTTGCAACAATTCCAGCAAATATGATAAGTGATATGCCATTCCCTATGCCTCTCTCAGTAATCTGCTCTCCAAGCCACATGATAAATGCTGTTCCTGATGTGAGGGTAATCATTGTGAGTATCCTGAACGACCATCCGGGGTTTTGTATAAATGCGCCTCCTTGCATACCCTCAAGACCCACAGCAATACCAAAAGACTGAATTGCGCTGATAATCATCGTCCCATATCTTGTATATCTCACAATCTTCTTCCTGCCTGCTTCTCCTTCTTTTGCAAGCTTCCCTATAGCAGGAATGACCACTGTAAGCAGCTGGAGGATAATTGATGCGCTTATATAAGGCATTATGCCAAGGGCAAAGATAGTCACCCTCGATAAAGCCCCACCTGAAAACATATCAAAAAAGCCCATAAGTGCCCCACCCTTTTCAGTAAGAAACTTACTCAGCTCTTCTCCGTTAATCCCTGGGGTGGGGATATGACAACCGATCCTGTAAACCGCAAGGAGTGCAAGGGTAAAAAGAACCCTGTTTTTTAACTCTGGAATCTTAAATATATTCTGGATACTTGAGATAATGCTCATGTTAAAAATTGAAATTTAAAATTAAAAACTCAAAACATATGAGTCCCATAATTTTTATTTTTACATTTTTATTTTTGATTTTAGATAACCTCTGCCTTCCCACCTGCAGCAGCTATCTTGGCTAACGCAGAAGCACTAAATGCATGTGCCTTTATTGTAAAAGGTCTTTTAATCTCGCCATTACCAAGAACTTTGAGGCCATCCTTCAAATCTTTTACGATGCCTCTTTCAAAGAGGTCATCAGGTGTGATCACCTCTGTTCCGTCTAACTTATTTACGTCCCTGAGATTTATAATTGCATACTCTATCTTAAAACGGTTTTTAAACCCTCTTTTAGGAATTCTCCTCTGCAGAGGCATCTGTCCACCTTCAAACCCTGGTCCTTTTGTTCCTCCAGAACGTGCCTTCTGCCCTTTGTGGCCTTTACAGGAGGTTTTGCCGTGTCCTGAACCAACACCTCGCCCAACCCTCTTACCTTTTTTTGTGCTTCCTTTTGCAGGTTTCAAATCGGCTATCCTCATGATACCTCCTGAGTCTCTTCTTCAACCTTGCCCCTGAGTTTCTTGACCGAGTCAGGGTCCTTGAGACTTTCAAGCCCATGCAGAGTTGCCTTTACTGTATTAAAAGGATTATGGCTACGAAGGGATTTTGCAACAATATTCTGTACACCTGCTACTTCTAAGACTGCTCTTACCGCACCTCCTGCAATAATACCAGTACCTTTCTGTGCAGGGTTCATAACCACCGTGCCCGCACCAAACCTTCCTATGACTCTGTGGGGAATTGTGCTATATTTTATAGGGAATTTTATAAGAGATTTCCTTGCTTGTTCTACCGCCTTCCTTATAGCCTCAGGAACCTCTGTTGCCTTTCCTTTGCCCATACCAACAGTCCCTTCTCCGTCTCCGACAACAACAAGAGCAGTAAAAGAAAATCGTCTTCCACCCTTCACTACTTTTGCTACCCTGTTGATAAATACAACCTTGTCTTTAAGATTCAATCCCTCCGGATCAATTCTTCCCACTATACCCCCTTCAAAAGTTATTAGTTATAAGTTGTTAGTAATTAAAAACTGAAAACTAAAAACTGACAATTATTTAAAATTCCAATCCTGCTTCTCTCGCTGCCTCTGCTAATGCCTTTACCCTGCCATGGTAGAGATATCCACCCCTGTCAAAAACAACTTTCTTTATGCCTTTCTCCAAAGCCTTTTTTGCGATAAGCTCTCCAACCAGTTTTGCTGTATTGATATTTCCTTTGTGTGACTTTGTATCTTCAAACTTCTTATCAAGGCTTGACGCAGAGATTATAGTATGTCCCTTAAAGTCATCGATAATCTGAGCATACATATTATTCAAACTCCTATATACAGATAGTCTTAACCTTTCTGGAGCTCCGAATACCTTCTTTCTTATCCTTCGACAGCGTCTCTGTCTGCCCTCTTTCTTACTCCTTGCCAAAAAAACCTCCAAAAATTCAGTTATTAGTTATCAGTCATCAGTTAATTATTTTTTCCCTGCCTTACCAACTTTCAATTTGAGCTTTTCGCCTGAATATCTCACTCCCTTACCCTTATACGCATCAGGCTTCCTCAGGCATCTGATATTTTCAGCTATCTGCCCAAGTTGCTGCTTGTCAATTCCAAAAAGTGTAATTTGTGTCTGCTTTGTATCAACCGAGGCATTAATCCCTTCTGGTAATTGAACCTCAATGGGATGGGAGTACCCAAGTGTCAAGACAATCTTATCTCCTTTAACCTGGGCCCTGTAACCAACACCAACTATTTCAAGAACTTTCTGGTAGCCCTGAGATACCCCTGTGACCATATTAGAAATAATACTCCTTGTGAGACCATGAAGCGACCTCTCAATTCTCGAGTTATCTGTCCTCTCTACTACTATCGTGCTCCCGTTTACTAAAACTTTTATCTTGTCAGGATAGTTCCAGCTCAACTGCCCTTTAGGCCCCTGTATTGTTATTGTTCTATTTTCCACCACTACTTTTACATCCCTAGGGATCTCTATCGGCTTTTTCCCGATTCTTGACATTTTTAGCTTTCTCCTTTACCCCGTTTAGAGAGAAATAAATCTCTAACGGGGGTTACCACACATAACAGATAACCTCTCCCCCAACGCCTTCTTGGCGGCAGACTTTATCACTTACTATCCCTCTTGATGTGGTGAGAATAGCGATACCGACACCACTCATGACTCTCGGGATTTCTCCCTTGTTCACATAAATTCTTCGGCCCGGCTTACTCACCCTCTTCAATCCTGAGATCACATTGTCGTTGTCCATATATTTCAATACTATCCTCAGTATGCCCTGCCTTTTATCCTTTAATATTTTATATGCCTTAATAAATCCCTCTTCTTTCAATATCTTTGCTACTTCTAATTTCATTCTGGAGGCAGGAACATCAACCTTTTCT
>JAGVMY010000061.1 GCA_020053565.1 Thermodesulfovibrionales bacterium | reverse complement strand
TTGACAAGATATGGTTTGAGGCAGGAGATATTCAAGGACATAATCCTGAGCGAGAGGTGGGAGGGCATTGCATTTCTTGCATTCTATGACAGAGAAGGGGTGACGATACTCCACTCAAATGAAAAACTTATCAACACAAAGATAAATGCAAGTAAACTGGAATCAACTCTCAATGCAGGCATCCCAGAATTTTCATATGTGGTTCTTGGAACAGGAGAGAATGTTTTTATTCTGGATACTCCGGTGGTGATCCAGAGGAAAGAAGGAGTTTTAAGAATTGCTCTTCATGCGTATCCATCTCAGACGATTATAGAGAAAGCAAGGGTATTATTTATAAGTGTTTCGGGTATGCTTGTATTGTTCTGGATTATCACGATTCTGTTTATACGATCACTCAGGAAGAGACTGAAATTGGAATCACTTATCGCTCATAATGAGAGGATGGCAATGTTAGGAAGAATGGCATCAGTACTTGCTCATGAAATAAGAAACCCCCTTGGAAGCATAAAAGGATTTGCGCAGTATTTAAAGGAACATTTGGGGAAGACTGATGAAAGGACTGAAAAAAGCATTAATATCATCATTGATGAATCAAACAGACTCGAATTGCTGACAGAAGATTTACTTATATATGCAAGGATAGATGAACTCAGGACAGAAAAAATTGATGTCATATCATTAATTCGCGATGTAATAACCTCGTTAGCGGTAAAGGAGAGGGAAATACTCATAAATTTCAACTTGCCCGAGAGATTAATGATTGTATCTGATAAAGAGAAACTCAGGCAGGTGATTTTTAATCTCCTTCAAAATTCTATTGATGCGATCGGGAGCAAGGGCAAAATATCGTTATCGGTGAAAGAGGATGATCATTTTGTTGAGATAACGGTATCTGATACCGGCAAAGGTATAGGACGTGATGAAATCGAAAGGATATTCACACCATTCTATACCACGAAAGTGAGAGGCACCGGCCTTGGTCTTGCAATTGTAGATAAACTGGTAAAAGTACTTGGAGGAAGTATAAGGGTAGAAAGTGAGCCGAATCAGTATACTACATTTATAATGAGAGTGCCGGATATTAAAAGGGTTGATACCCTCTCCGGAGGGAGTGGTGAATAAAAAGAATTTTAAAATTCTTGTTGTTGATGATGAAGAACATTTTCTTTTGTTGGTGTCAAATGTTCTTGATGAAGAAGGGTACGTGGTGAAAACTGCGAGTAGTGGAAATAACGCATTTCAGGTTCTCGAGCAGTATACTCCAGATTTGATCCTCACAGATTTAAGAATGCCTGATAAGGATGGGCTTCATTTAATGGAAACGGTCAAGGCAGGGCATCCTGATATAGATTTTATTTTTATCACTGCCTTTGCAACTGTTGAAAGCGCAGTTGATGCGATGAAAAAAGGTGCGATAGATTATATCACTAAACCCCTAAAGAACCTTGCTGAGTTGAGAATAATAGTTTCACGTGTTTATGAAAAGAGACGTCTATTACAGGAGAACATAGCACTTAAAGAAGAACAGATTGAATCTCTCCCACCGCTTGATCTTATTTTTTCAGGGATTGATAGGGTTTATGAAGAAGTCAGGGCAGTGGCAACTGCAGACACAACGGTAATCCTCTATGGCGAGACAGGGACCGGCAAAACTCTTGTCGCAAAGGTAATCCATATACTCAGTGGGAGAAAAGGGTTATTTGTGACAGTAAATTGTGCAGCAATTCCAGATACCCTTCTTGAATCTGAATTTTTTGGCTATGAAAAGGGTGCGTTCACCGGTGCAACGTCTACTAAAAAGGGTAAATTTGAGCTTACTCATGAAGGCACAATATTTCTTGATGAGATCTCTGAGATGACAACCAGTTTACAGGCAAAACTTTTAAAGGTTCTACAGGAGAAGACTTTTGAAAGACTTGGTGGCATCGAATCTATAACGACAGATGCGAGGGTAATTACCGCAACAAATAGAGATCTTACACAACTTGTCAGAGAAGGTCGTTTCAGAGAAGATTTATTTTACAGGCTTAATGTATTTCCCATTCAGATACCACCTCTTCGTGAACGCAGGGAGATTATTCCAAAGATTGCTGACTACATGATGAACAAGATAGCAAGAAAACTTGGAAGGCATAGTACAGGCATTGCCGAAGATTCTATGAAACAGCTGATCTCTTATCCCTGGCCCGGCAATATCCGTGAGCTTGAAAATACCATCGAAAGGGCAATCATACTCAGCAAGAAGGACATCCTTCACATACCACTGCCTGAAATGGACATAAAAACAGATAGATTTGAAGATTTAACTATAAGAAACATGGAGAAAAAGACGATCGAGGCTGCTCTTAAAAAGGTATCTGGTAATCGAAGGCGAGCAGCAGAAATGCTTGGCATTTCTTTACGGGCCCTTCAATACAAAATAAAGGAATATAATATTTCTGAAGGCATAACCATGTAATGCAAATATTGCATTATCGATGCAAAGCTTGCATTATAAATGATGTATGGATTTTAAAACATATTGAAAACACAGCCTTTCCTCTCTGGCATGCAAAATGCTTTATGTGTCAGGTAGGAAAGGAGGTGAAAGGAATGAAAAAGACATTAGTTATAGGATTGGCAGTTGCCTTTGTGTTTATCATCGCTGCTGGAGCGATGGCTTTTGGACATAAAGGGACAGGGCCATGCTATGGTGCAGGGAGCAATCTTACGCCTGAGCAGTCACAGAAGCTTGCCGAATTCAATAAGGAGATAGTGCCCCTTCGCCAGAAGATGCATCAGCTCATGACCGATGTAAAGACCTTGCATGCTCAGTCAACACCTGATTGGAAAGCGATCGCGGAGAAACAAAAAGAGATGGTAGACAT
>JAGVMY010000067.1 GCA_020053565.1 Thermodesulfovibrionales bacterium | reverse complement strand
TTTTATACCAAAATGTAAAGCGAAAAGCAAGCAAAAAACGCACCTTTTACTAATTATTTCAAATACTTAAAAGGCCGGACTTTTTACGAGTCCATCAAATAATAATAATAAAATTTTTCTAAGTCAATTGAAATTTAATATCATTTAAAAAAGTACAATACTTATAAATCTTATTGATAAGTGTAACGAAGCAATTTAGGCTATATTTTTACCACCATCGAGGTAGAACTGCCAGTTACCTGGCAGCCCCCTCACAGATCCCTGCGTGCGATTTTCCCGCACAAGGCTCTTCAGTATTGCTCGCTTCGTACGAAAGCAAAATAACCGCTTTCTTTGCTATTCCCCTCAGTGAGGTTGGCATATGTTGTTCAGCCCTACTTGTCTGCATATGTTCCTTTATGGGCTTCGCAATACCGTCATCCCCTTCCCCATGTAATCGGCCTTACCGTCTCAGAGTACTATGAGATGATCTGACTCCCTATCAGCCCATTGAATGTTCTTCTTTCGGTTGATACATCCTACCTCCGTTAAGAGGAGGCTAATGGGTCTCCCAAGTTCCTGATGCTTCTCTCAATACATGCCACGCTCTTGGACTCCGGCAGTCCCTCAGAAATCTCACCTCTAACGATTCCTTTGTTCTGGCTTCCTGTTAGTTAACACAGTCGCCAACTGCATTGATAACTTTGACGGAGCTGATTCGCTTAAGGGAGGTACGTCTCCCTTGCGGCCTGCATTGTTCCCTGTGTACGCTTCGTGTTACTGTTTTCTCCCAGTTTCCACGCAACACTCGGTACGGGCTGCTGGTTAGGCTTTGCCCGATAAAGTCTTTCACTCTATAAGAAGCACCAAGCTGCGCTTGGCGCACTAACGATAGAGGTCAGCCGCCCGGCCACAGGCCATGCGTATTGCACCGGCTGTATTCCGGGTCCGCTGGACATACTATTAGGTAAAGGCTTCTCCTTTAGCATAAGATGTACAATATGGAATTTGTACTGGTTCATACTCGGTACTATCTTACAATCAAAAGGAGAAGCTAATATGAAGATTACACAAACAGCACAAAAAATCAAGTTAAATCAGGTGTTGGATATCTCGGTTGACGTGCACAAGGATATCTTGAATTTCTTTTTTGAAACAGAGGGCAAGGAATACTCGGATGAATGTAATAACAGAACCACGACAATTATGAAGAGGCTTGAAACGTACCATAAGATTGCTTTGGAGCATGGGATGAAAACCCTGCGTATTATTTGTGAGCCAACAGGGCAGTATCATAACAAGTTGTTTCGGACAGCAAGGCGCATGGGCTTTTTCACCTGTTTTGTGAATGCAGAGAGCGTTGTGAAGTTTCGGGTGATTGAGACCAATGATACAGGCAAGACAGACACAAAAGATCCTAAAGTAATCAGAACGCTAGGGCAGCTTAATAAAGTTATAACACACAGGATGATAGGTGAGGAATATCTTGTTTTGAGAAAACTGAACAAGATCTATGATGGTGTGGACATAGCAATTACAAGCCTGAGATGCCGTTTAGACAGGCTTTTGATAGAGCTTTTTTGCGATTATTCCTTCAAGAAGGACTTTCTGTATAGTGCCTCGGGATTGGCATTGATAGAGCAATATAGCTGTAATCCATACAGAATAATCAAAGCCGGCTACAGAGATTTCTGTATTTGCATGCGTGAGGCAGCGCCTCGGATTCAACAGAAGACATTGCAGAGGCTGTGGGAGGATGCACAGAGTTCAGTGTTAAACGAGCAGCCGGATGGATACATCGAGATACTTGAAATGCACCTTCAGCAATTGATAAATGACTGGTTACAGCAGATACGGCGAAAAGAAGCCATAGTAGAGAAGATGATTGCTGTTTTACAGCTTTTGAGAGGAAAAGACCCTCATATTCCACCTTCAACTCCTGGAGTAATCAACGATAAGAATATGGCGAGGCTTCTTGGAGAGACCGGGCCGCTTGGTGATTTTTCCAACTGGCGGATGCTGATGCGTTATGCGGGTTTGAATATCCGAATGCGGCAGAGTGGAAAGTATCAGGGGCAGAATAAGATTACCAAGCGGGGCAGGCCGTTACTGAGGAAGGTATTGCAGCATATTGTATTACCGCTGGTAAGAGAAAACTGTCTTTACGGGCAATATTATCACAGGAAAAAAGAGATAGAGAAAATGCCGGGCAATAAAGCGATGACGTGTGTTGCAAGACATTTTTTGAAGAAGTTTTATGGTTGGTATAAATCAGGAGAAGCTTTTAACCAGCAGAGGTTTTTCTTTAGTGAAACCCAGTATAAGAGAGCTGCTTAATTTGATGCTGATATAAATAAAGAACATAAGTCCGGTGAATCCCGGTCTGAGATGACCGCAACTCACTTGTGATCCTTAGGGAATCATCAGCTGCACAATATGTCACTTGGACCGGGAGTTCCCGACATGGCCGATAAAGTATGAGTGTCCTGCTGCTTTGCAAGGACCGAAACCTGGTAGAATTGCCAGTTGCGGAACGGTTACCAAAGGACTTGAAAGGAGATTTTATAGAACGTTCTTAAGGAGAAGCTACATCTTTACTTGACTCTTTTTGCCTA
>JAGVMY010000169.1 GCA_020053565.1 Thermodesulfovibrionales bacterium | reverse complement strand
CTTATGCAGCTTCCAAGGCATCAGGGGATCTGCTTGTTCGTGCATATTATGAGACGTATAGATTACCTGTGATTATTGTAAGACCATCCAATAATTACGGGCCTTATCAATTTCCTGAGAAGTTTATCCCTCTTATGATTACTAACCTTTTGCAGGGCGAACCAATCCCGATTTACGGTAAAGGAGAAAACGTGAGAGACTGGCTCTATGTTGAGGACAATTGCAAAGCAATAGATATCATCTTACACAAAGGGAAAATAGGAGAGGCTTATAACGTTGGCGGAGATGGAGAAATGAAGAATATTGCTCTTGCCAGGAATGTGCTCAGTATGATGGGAAAAAATGAAAGCTCTATCAAATTTGTACAGGACAGGCCTGGACATGATTACAGGTATGCCCTCAATAATTCAAAGATAGAAAAAGAACTCGGCTGGAATCCATCAGTGAAAATAGAAGAAGGACTTCAGAACACAATCCAGTGGTATAAAGAAAACGAGTGGTGGTGGCAGCCACTAAAAGAGAGATTATCAGCAGAGAGTAAAGGATTCTGGGAAAAATGAAGATACTCGTCACAGGTTCAAAAGGTATGCTCGCACAGGATCTGATACCTGTATTGAAAGAAAGTCATGAAGTCTTTTCACCTCCTGAAGAGGAACTCGATATCACAAAGAGAGATGTTTTATATAACTCCCTGAATACTACACTACCTGATTTTGTTGTCAACTGTGCTGCCTATACAAATGTGGATAAGGCAGAGGAGGAAAGGGAAAAAGCTTTCCTCGTCAACGGTATTGGCGTTCAAAATCTTGCCTTAGTCTGTGCTGATGCGGGGACACCTCTCTGCCACATAAGCACCGACTATGTATTTGACGGCGAAAACAACAAACCGTACACACCCTTTGACAATACTCATCCTATAAATACGTACGGCGAATCAAAACTCGCAGGGGAGAAATACATCCAGTGGATCTTAAAGAAGTTCTCTATTATAAGAACAAGCTGGCTTTATGGGATAAGAGGAAGTAATTTTGTTTTGACTATTCTCAGGCTTGCAAAGGAACAGTCAACAATAAGAGTTGTCAATGACCAGATTGGCTCTCCAACATCAACTGTTACCCTTTCAAGTGGTATAAAAAAAGTTATAGAAAGTGGTGCTTATGGAATTTACCATATCACTGATGAGACAGATGGCGGCATAAGCTGGTTTGACTTTGCAAAGGAGATTATCAGAATTTCAGGACTCAAAACTGAGGTAATTCCTATCACAACAGAAGCGTATCCGAGACCGGCAAAAAGGCCGAGATATTCTGTTCTCGATATGGAGATGACAAGGCTCGCAATTGGATTCAAACCAGTTGACTGGAAGGTTGCATTAACCAAATTACTATAATTGAAATCTGGTTAAATCTTGACTTTAGAGGCATCTGGTTTTTATTATCTCTTATCGGGGCGTAGCGCAGCCTGGTAGCGCACACGGTTCGGGACCGTGGAGTCGAAGGTTCAAATCCTTTCGCCCCGACCAATTAAATCTCTAAGAATCAATTGCTTATCTTCTGAATAAGCCAAAATAATTGGTTCACAAAAGGAGGTATCTACCATGACGGTCGAAAAGTTATTGTGTGTAGACTGTATTCAAGATCTTAAGAAAATTTCTACTCATCCCTTTAATGTTTTTTATTGCGATAACAATAAATGTAGGAGATATGGGGTATTAACAGTTGGAGGTCTGGTACGTGATACGTGTGAAAAGCAACTGGTCTTAGAAAGTGATAAAGATTAAGGGAGGAGGATTTATAGTACTTTAGAAACCCTTGACTTCTTCAAATCCTTTCGCCCCGACTTAACCCCCGATCTTCGACATCTGCCATCTGCAACCTTCTCTTAACTTAACCTCTGTCCCGGGTGTAAGATTCTGCACTCTTATGTTATGGCCTTCGGGTTTTACTTCGATCGAGAGTTTAATGAGGCGTTCAATTTCGCTATCAGGTGCTCCATCACGAAGGGCAGATTTCAAGTCTATCTCAGTCTCTGAGAAAAGGCAGGGTCTTATTTTCCCATCAGCAGTTAATCGAAGGCGGTTACAGTCTTTGCAGAAATGATGGCTGAGAGGACTAATGAAACCTACTACACCAGGAGCACCATCAAATCTGAAATATCGTGCAGGCCCTGATTTTCTTAACGTTACAGGCGTAAGCGGACCTATACTTTCAACAATAGATTTAATTTCATCTGCAGGTATATATTTTTCAGGCCCCCATATAGTTTCTGTGCCAAACGGCATGAACTCTATGAACCTGACTTGATAGGGAGACTCGAGTGTTATTCTCGCAAAATCTGCTATCTCATTATCATTAAAACCCCGGATAGGGACTATATTTATCTTTATTGGCTTCAGACCTGCCATTTCAGCAGCTGCTATACCGCTCATGACAACGCTGATATCTCCACCTCGTGTTATTTCTTTGTATCTATCCGGACGGCATGAATCAAGACTTATATTCACCCTGTCCAGACCTGCATCGACGAGTTCTTCTGCATATTTTGAAAGGAGAACTCCATTTGT
>JAGVMY010000047.1 GCA_020053565.1 Thermodesulfovibrionales bacterium | reverse complement strand
TCATAGAATAGCATAAGATGCACCTGTCGTCTTCCATGTTTACTACTGCTCTCAGGAAATCCTTCAGACCATAGTGGTCAATATATTCGATATCAAGACCCCAGGATTTCTGGAGATTTTCTAACGCCTCAAGGCGTTTCTGATATTCGGTATAGGGATGAATATTCGGATTAAGCCAGAGTCCTTTCACATCAATACTTTTTGAAAAAAGGCTCTGAAGCGGATATACACTACAATTTGCGCAGCAGATATGCATTAAGAGTTTCATAGTATAGTATACTAAATCAAAAATACATATATGTCGATAACTATCAAACTGCTGTGAACGAGGCTGACAAGCTTGTAAGATAGAAAGCGGTGTGGAGTATTGGATACAAAAAGGATGCTAAAACAATCCCTGTGGAACTTTTATCCCGAGGTGCTGGTATGCATTTCTCGTCGCCTGTCTGCCGCGAGGGGTTCTTTCAAGGAGGCCTTCCTGAAGAAGAAAAGGTTCATAGACATCATCAATGCTCTCTTTATCTTCTCTTAGGGGAGCGGCAACAGTTTTACTAACGTTTTTTATTTTTAGTTCCTTCAAATAATCCCAATTCATTCTTATAAGGAATATTAAGATGACTGTATGCCTTTTCTGTAGCCTTTCTTCCATGTGATGTCCTGATTATAAAGTCTGATTTCAACAGAAAAGGTTCAATAACATCCAATAAAACATCTGTCTCTATCTGGAGAGTCGAAGCGAGTGCTTCAATACCGACTGGTCCACCTTTATAATTCAGGATAATTGTTTTTAACAATTTTCTGTCTGATTCTCCCAAACCATACTCATCAACTCCTTCTAAAGATAACGCCTCTATTGCTACATCTATAGTTATTTTCCCCTGAGCCCTAACTTGTGCATAGTCACGCACACGTTTTAATAACCTATTTGCAACCCTTGGAGTACCTCTTGCTCTCCGAGATATTTCATAAGCCCCATTTTGTTCTATGACTATATTTAATATTGATGAAGAACGTTTTACAATACGAATTAAATCTTTTTCATCATAAAAATCTAAATCCCTTGTAATTCCAAATCTTTCTCTCAAGGGAGAAGATAATAGACCTGATCTAGTTGTTGCGCCGATTAATGTGAATGGTTCAAGCCTATATCTATGAGTTCTCGCGTGTACACCTTTATCGAATATGAAATCCACCGCAAAGTCTTCCATCGCAGGATAAAGGAATTCTTCAACAATTTTCGGTAGTCTGTGGATTTCATCAATAAAAAAAACATCGCCCTTTTCCATATGGGTCAAGATACCCATCAAATCGCCACCTTTTTCTAATGCCGGGCCGGAAGATGTAATAATCTTAGTGCCCATCTCGTTGGCAATGATATGAGCTAATGTTGTTTTTCCCAAACCCGGCGGCCCGTTAAACAAGATGTGGTCTATAGGTTCTTTCCTTTGTAACGCTGCTTCTATAGCAATCTTTAGTGTTTCTACTATTTTATCTTGCCCTACATAGTCAGAAAGATGTTTGGGTCTTAAGGTTAAGTTATTATTTTCATCTAAAGAATTATTTTCTTTTGAAATATCAGGAATTTTATTTGCTTCGTCGTAAATCACTTCTTTTGACCTCTATATACTTCCTCAAACAATTCTTCAGATGAACTTATACGGGGATTTTGTTTCATAGCTTCTTCTATCATCTTCCGCGCTTCTATTAATTTATGTCCCAATTGCTTCACAAGAACATCCTCGACTTCTTTCTTGAAATCTTCTATAACTTCAGTTGCTACTTCAATTTTCTGCATTAATGCATACATTGCTACTTTTCCCTTTAGAGTAGCAATAATCTTTTCTGCTTTTCTTTCTCCGATACCTTTTAACTGTCTTAAAGCTCTCGCATCTTTTTCCTCTATAGAACGTGCTATATCTCCAACAGGTTTTATGAGAGCCTTAATAGCGGCAGTAGGGCCTATATCTTCAACTGATATGAAAAGCTCGAAGAATTTTTTATCTAACGGATGTTTAAACCCTACAAGAATAGGTTTGGGCTGTCTTTCTGTCTGGTTATAGGAGATATGCAATTTGAGTTCCTTAACTCCTTTTTTCTCATCTTCTTTTATTTCATTCATTAAATATGCTGGGATTAATATGTCATAACCGATTCCACCTACTAACAATGTAATTCGGTCATCATGTGTTTCTATTAATTCTCCTTCCAGATAAGATATCATCTCTCTTTCCGCGAAGTCTTTCTATAAAATGCAGTTAAGGCTATGGCCAGTGCATCCGAGGCATGAAAGGATTTAACATCGGTGATCTTAAGCAATTTCTTTATAGTCTCTTTAACTTGATGTTTATTGGCTCCTCCATATCCCACTAAAGAATTTTTTACTTCTTTTGGCGTAATTTCTATAATCGAGATGTTGTTTTGAAAAACGGATAAATATACGATACCTAAAACTCCTCCCAATAATATACCAGCTTTAGGGTATCTTACCAAAGAAAATACGTTCTCTATTGCAATTAAGTCGGGATGTAAAGTATGGATTAAATGATTTATATCTGAATGGATTTGAAACAGTCTATTTGAGATATGATCTCTTGGAGATGTCTTAATATAACCACATTTAAGTATTGATGGACTGTCTTTATCACATCTAATTGCACCAAAGCCTGTACTTGCCAAACCTGGATCGATGCCGAGTATTATCATATAACAAATCTTGAATCTATTTCAGACATTATTTTTTGAGTAATATTATTTATTTCACTCTTAGATTTTCCATCAAAACAATACCTTAGAATTCTTCTATATTGGGTGGATTCGATCCTTTTTTGCAAGGTTGCGATATTGTATAAATTCCCTTTTCTCTGTATTTCTATTTTAACAATAATGTTGTTTATCTTTGCTTGCCAATAATTGCCGTTCATTTCCCAGTCATACCTGAATATGGCTTTTCTTTCTATTTCCTTTAACATTTCTTTTGCTGATAACCCAAAATCTGTTAATATGGCATTCTTATGCTTATTAAATAAAATATTATTTGGCTTTATGTCTCTATGAATAAATTCATTTCCATGAGCGTGTTCTAATGCTCTGAGTATATGTACAGCTATATCTACAAGCTGTCTTCTATTAATAAACTTTAAATTAGCAATGCTTCCTTTTGGATGGTATTCCATAGTAATAAATATGCCACTCCTATCAGGCAATATATCAGCATCGTAGATATCTATTATGTTTTCATGGCGCAGCTTTTGAATGGTCTTGGCTTCTTGTAATGCGTTGTTAAAATTATTTGTTTTTATGATCTTAGCAGCTTCTTCTCTGTCTAAATGCTTATGGTGCGCAAGAAAAACTTCGCCAAACGAACCTCCACCGAGTCTTCTTATAATTTCATATTTATTTCCAATGAGGCTCATAATTGTGTAAGAGCCACTGCAAGAGCTTCCCTTTGATCGTCATTATTTACATTTTTTCTACCACACTCTTCTGCATAATTACCTTTAATAAAATTCTTTACATCGTCAGCTTTTTTAAAACCATTCAATTTTTTTTGTAAGGTCGATTTTAATTTCTTTCTATTGTATTCGGTGAACAAGATACCCTGTTTATAAAAACTATGGAGTATAACGCCTTCAATTTGATGCTTAACTGGATGGGTACTTGTGTTTTGTCCTTTTCCATATGTGGAATCAACGACTAATACAGCTGCTTTTTTTATTTTATGAGTGTTAACTACAGTTTCAATTCTGTATTTTGCAGAATCAAGAAGTTCCCCCTTTACATTTGTTTTAAAACGATGGGTTTCACACTCGAGAATTTTAGGAGAATCTGGTGTTCCATCTATAACAACATACGAAATGTTATCATTATCGCATGAAATGCCTATAACAGCCATTTTACCTCCTATTTCTTATATTTTTGTTTTTTTAACCATTCATCTATTTCTGTTTTTCTGAAACGCCAGACTTTACCTATTTTGAAGGCTGGGATTTTTCCATCTTTAACCCAAGCATATACTGTCATTGGGTTAACATGTAAAAATTCTGCAACTTCATCTATTGTTAAAAGTCTTTCTTCTTTCTCTAATGTTATTTTATTTTCCATATAGATATATTAAACTATAATAAAATATAATTGTCAATAATTAATTATACAAGAATATAATATTCTATAAGAAAGAAAAAAAGTATTATTTTTGATAGGGAACTAAATTGTAATACTTCCAGGGTCGATGCCGAGGATTCTCACCTCTCCGCCTCAGGCGGATTAGATGAATTATTTTTTCCTTGGTGTCTCAAAAAGTATCTCCTCCACCATCTGGCAGAGGACATGTCCCAGCGTGATGTGGGTTTCCTGTATCCTTGGTGTGTTATCAGAGGGGACGATGAAGGCATAATCTGCCTTTGAAGCAAGTTTCTCTCCCTTAGCACCTGTAAAGACTATAATTCTGAGTTTCTTCTTCTTTGCTACATCCACTGCCTTCAGCACGTTACTTGAACTTCCACTGGTGCTTATGGCAATTACCACGTCCCCATCCTCGGACAGAGACTTGAGCTGTCTTGAGAACACTTCTGAAAAGTCATAATCATTTGCAATGGATGTGATCACTGCCATATCTGTATTAAGCGCTATTGCAGGAAGACCTGGCCTTTCTTTCTTGAAGCGATTGACAAATTCGGCTGCTATATGAGAGGCATCGGTAGCACTGCCACCATTTCCAAAGAGAATAAGCTTTTTACCCTCATTGAAGGACTCAGCAATTATCTTTGATGCATCTATAATGAGTTTAAGGTGTTCCTTTACAAACCTCTCCTTTACGCTTATGCTTTCCTCAAAGGCTTTGAGTATCTTGTCTTCCATCCAGGGCATTATGAACTTAAAGGTCTTCGATTAAATTGTGTTTCAAAATCGTGACATATAAATAAATTTTTGTTTAGACTAACCCATGCAATCTTTTAAAGTCAATATACTTCAGATTGAAACAAAATTAACCTGATAACAATTTTCTATTTTTCGGATGTCTCACCGGTGAGTACATCGCTTTCTCGTGAAGGCCCTAATGCTTTAATCATGTACCAGACCTTTTTGTTGATCTTTGCTGTATCTGTGAAGGTTGGTGTCGTAACCTCACCTATGGGAGAGAATTTTGTCTCCCCATCTCTTTTTCGATAAATGCGGTATCCCTTTACCCATGTCTCAGTGTTCTCTTTCCACAGAAGGTACACTTTATCATCTCCTTTAACCACTCTGAGATCTGATGGTGCTAATGGGATAAAGTGGGATGGGTTCACTTCCACTTCAGTGGAGGCATA
The DNA here is from genome assembly GCA_020053565.1 of Thermodesulfovibrionales bacterium. GTDB lineage: Bacteria > Nitrospirota > Thermodesulfovibrionia > Thermodesulfovibrionales > SM23-35 > VGWZ01. Next base: position 18,617 of record JAGVMY010000047.1, on the reverse strand, counting down.
ACCCTCATCCCGTATAATAGTGTTCAGCAATGCCCTTATTGTGTAATAAACAGTTCTGTCAGGTAATAGAAAAGTATCTCTCAAGGAAATCATACATACAGGCTCTCTATTGAGTGGGGTGTCAGCATACTTGTCCTTCTCTGTTGTCTTATAGATGTTATAACAGATTCCTTCTCCTGAACTGCTCCAATGCAGCTCAATTGAATCAGATGTTATGGTAAATCGGATATTCTCCGGAGGTGATGGCAAAGCCTTTGGGAGTACTGTGATTATGTTGGAGTCAGCACTCAGGACATCTTTCAGGTTTTGGACAATGACTTTATATTGATAGGTGACATTCAGTTTAAATGTGTTATCGATGAACAAACTCTGGTCATTTTTTATAAACGCTACCTTTTCAAATCCGTCACTCTCTGACCTTAAGACCTGAAAGCCTTTCAGGGTGTGCCTTAGATTGTCAGGATAAGACCATGAGAGTATAATTCTTTCTTCTCTATGGATTGCGGTGATACCAGGTGGTTTTTCAGGTTTTTCGTATGCCTTTAATGTAGGAGGGCCTTTTTTGCCGCATGATACGAAAAAACAAAAAGAAAGAAATAAGAAAAAAGAAATAAGAAATTTCAAACTTCTCATTTCCAATTTCTCATATCCTGTCTATTATTTTTCTCAGTCTTTGTATCTGCCTTTTGACCTCATCCGGCGATGTGCTCCCACGGGATTTTTTATTCTTTACGGATTCTTCTGCCTTTAGACAGGAATATATGTCATTTCTAATGAATGGAGAAAATGTATTCAGTTCTTTCAGTGTGAGTTCTTCAAGCTTTTTCCCCTTCTTCATACAATGAAGGACAATTTTGCCTGTGATTTCATGAGACTTCCTGAAAGGTAACCCCTTTTTTACAAGATATTCTGCCATGTCAGTTGCTGTTGAATAGGCATCTCCTGCTGTTTCATACATTCTTTTTGCATTAAACGTTATACCAGGAAGCATCTCATTCAGGACAGCAAGGCAGGATTTAATAGTATCAACCGTATCAAATACTGGTTGTTTATCCTCCTGGAGATCCCTGTTGTATGAAAGAGGCAGGCCTTTCATTGTCGTCAGAAGAGAAAGGAGGTTGCCATACACTCTTCCGGTTTTCCCTCTGATAAGTTCCGCAACGTCAGGGTTCTTTTTCTGTGGCATGATGCTCGAGCCTGTGGTGAATGCATCAGGCAACTCGATGAATCTGAATTCCTCAGTTGACCACAGAATAAGATCTTCAGCAAGCCTTGAGAGATGCATGATAAGGAGTGACACACCTGAGAGAAACTCTATCGCGAAATCCCTGTCAGATACTGCATCAATGCTGTTTTCAGAGATACCATTAAAACCAAGAAGTTTTGCAACATATATTCTGTCAATAGGAAAGGTTGTCCCTGCAATGGCACAGGAGCCTAAGGGGAGCAGGTTTGTCCTTTTTAATCCATCGTGAAATCTTTCCACATCCCTCCGGAGCATCTCCACATAGGCAAGCAGGTGATGAGACAACAGCACGGGCTGTGCCCTTTGGAGATGAGTATAACCGGGCATCACTACATGAAGATGTTTTTTTGCAAAATGAAGAAGAATCTTCTGAAATTTCTTTATTAATGATAGTATCTCCTTTGTCTCTGATCTCAGGTATAATCTGAGGTCAAGTGCGACCTGATCATTTCTTGACCTCGCTGTATGAAGTTTTCTCCCTGCATCACCTGTTTTTTCTATAAGTGTAGCTTCAATATTCATATGAATGTCCTCAAGTTCCTTTCTAAACCTGAATTTTCCTGTTTCTATCTCTTTCGCTATCTCTTCAAGCCCTTTTATTATTTTTTCAGAATCTTCCCTTGAGATAATGCCCTGTTTTCCGAGCATCTTTGCATGAGCAATACTTCCCTCAATATCATATTTCCACAGACGATGGTCAAAAGAGATGGACTCTGTAAAGGATTCTACAACACTTGAAGTCTTTTCGCTAAACCTTCCTGCCCAGGGTTTCTTCATGTCCTTTCCCTAAATCGCATTATTATTTACTCGAACTGCTTGAAGGCCTCGAAGGATGCATAACAGATTGTTCTGGTTTATTATACTGGAGCACGAGTCTATAATAAACGTCAAAAAGTTAACTGTCAAGATTGATTTATATTTTTGTATATCCTATTATTTAACTATGTATCAAGTAAGGAGGAATGAATATGTCAAATACGGAAAAAAATCTTGAAAAAGCTTTTGCAGGAGAATCACAGGCAAATCGAAAGTACCTTGCCTTTGGAAGAAAGGCAGCAGAAGAAGGGTATACACAGGTGGCAAAACTGTTCAGGGCTGCTGCCGAGGCTGAAACAGTCCATGCGCTTAATCACCTGAATGAACTCGGTTTTATAAAAAGCACAAAGGAAAATCTCGAAGCAGCAATTAATGGTGAGTCCTATGAATTCCAGAAGATGTATCCAAAGATGATTGAAGATGCCAAGGCTGATGGCAATAAGGGCGCATTGAGAAGCTTTAATTTTGCCAATAAGGTGGAAAAGATTCATGCAGAACTTTACAAAAAAGCATTAGAGAATCTTGGCAAAAACCCTGAGGTTGATTATTATGTTTGTCAGGGCTGTGGCAATACTGTAGAAGGTGAAGCCCCGGAGAAATGTCCTGTCTGTGGCGCCCCCAAAAAGATGTTCAAAAAGATTGAATAGACATGGATTGACTACCCTCTATTAACATGGTCAGGCAAATGAATACAACTATGCCTCTGCAATGACCGGTGCTCCTGATTATGCAAGCTTTAAAAATGGTTGGTGGAGTCTTAGTGAGAACTTACAACGTATGAAGGACTGGGCTGAATTTAAGAAGAAAGCAACCCGATAAGGAGGTGTATATGTCAAAATTACCAGAGCAGTATTTAAGCATCAAAAAGAGGTTTAAGGGGTATTTCAAAGCTGTTGATAACCTTGGAAAAGCGGTAAGAAGTGCAGGCCCTATTGATAAAAAAACATCACATCTTATACAGTTGGCTGCTGCAGCTGCGATTAAATCAGAGGGGTCTGTCCACTCCCATACCAGAAGGGCATTGGATGAGGGCGCAAAGCCTGAAGAGATTTACCATGCGATTATTTTGCTCACAAGTACCATTGGATTTCCAAATGTATCAGCTGCAATGAGCTGGGCTGATGATATTGTACAGGGTAAGGGTGTAAAAAAATAATTTCATAACACTTTAACTCTCTTACTACCAGCCGTATTCCCCAATCAGGGGCACAAAGATACATGGGGTGTGGTATTCATCTGAATATTTACCCATTGATTTCGTGCGCTTCAGAAGCTGTTGTGAGAAGCGTTCTCCAACAGGGGCAATGATTATGCCCTCTTCAGATAGTTGTTCCATCAGTACATCAGGAATTTTTGGAGCTGCAGCAGTAATCATAATCCTGTCAAAAGGCGCCTCTTCCGGCCATCCTAAGGTACCGTCACCAACCTTCACTTGGATGTTCGTATACCCGAGGTAATGGAATCGTTCTTCTGCGCGTTTGGCAAGTATATCAACACGTTCAATAGTATATACCTCTTTTGAAAGTTCAGCGAGAATTGCTGCCTGATATCCTGAGCCCGTACCTATTTCTAATACCTTCTCATTACCTTTAAGTTCGAGCAGCTCTGTCATGATTGCAACCATATAAGGCTGTGAAATTGTCTGACCTTCACCGATTGATAAAGCCATATCATCATAGGCTTTGTACTGTATGGATTCATCAACGAAGAGATGTCGTGGAACCTTTCTCATTGCATTCAGAACCCGCTCGTCTTTAATTCCTCTCGGGATGAGCTGTGTGTTTACCATGAATTCTCTTAATTCTTGAAAACCCATTAACTCAGCCTTTTCATTATCTCTCTTGCTGCGATTACACCTGAGACCGATGCTTGGATAAGCCCTCTGCTCACACCTGCACCGTCACCGACTGCGAAGAGCTTATCAATCTCGGTCTCAAGGGACTCTGTGAGCTTCGGATGCATTGAGTAGAACTTCACTTCGGCTCCATAGAGAAGGGTATGTTCTGAGTTTATACCAGGAGCAATCCTGTCAAGTGCTTCGAGCATTTCGATGATGTCAGACATATGACGATAAGGTATCGCAAAACTTAAATCACCTGGTGTGGCATCCTTAAGTGTTGGCTCCACACTCCCTTTTGCTATTCTTTCATGTGTTGATCGTCTTCCCTGCTTTAAATCTCCGAGCCTCTGCACAATGACACCCTTGCCAAGAAGATTTGCAAGCTCTGCGATATATCTTCCATATAATATAGGTTCATCAAATGGCTCTGTAAAGGATGTGCTTACCAAAAGTGCAAAGTTTGTATTATTCGTTTTCCTGTTTGCATAGCTATGGCCATTGACTGTCCAGATACCTTTAAGGTATTCCTTCACCACCTCACCATAGGGATTTACACAGAATGTTCTTACCTTATCATTGAATTTTCTTGAATGGAAAATGAGTTTGGGTTCATAGGTTATTTTTGTGAGAGGTTCAAGTACAGTGGCTGGTATCTCAACCCGTACACCGATGTCAACAGGGTTTTTCATAAGTGTGAGGTGGAGTCGTTTTGTCTCTCTTTCAAGCCATCTTGAACCCTCCCTGCCTGGAGCAAGAATAACACATTGAGAATAAAACCTTGTGCCATCCTTAAGCCTTATGCCAACAGCCTTTCTTTTTTCTGTGATGACCCTGTCTGCCTCCACATCAAATAACGTATCTACCTTTCTATTAAGGGTCTCCTTTATATTTTTCAGGAGTATCCTGCACCTCTCGGTACCGATATGTCTTATCTTCGAAGGGATGAAGAGAAGGTTGTTTTCTGATGCAAGCCTTTCTATTTCGCGAATCTCTTCTTCGCGGTCTCCATATGTTTCTTCGGGGGCACCATATCTCACATAGATGTCATCTACATAATGTATCAGTGATTGCAATCTATCACTCCCTATATATCTTGACAGAAAACCTCCAATTTCAGGAGAAAGGTTCAATTTTCCATCGCTGAAAGCGCCTGCACCACCCCATCCACTAAGGAGTGCACATTCAGGACAGGTTGCACATGAAATTTCCCTTATTGCCATCGGACATATTCTCTTATCAATATCATGGCCTTTTTCTATGATGAGGATGCGTGCATCTTCTTTCTGATTGAGCAATTCAAGAGCGGAGAATATTCCGGCAGGACCAGCCCCAACTATTATAACATCGTAATAATTTTTCACTGTTCTTTTTAAGAGAGAAATGATAATGCGCTCTTAAGAAATTCCAATGCCTTATAATTTGTGAGATCAATATTGACAGGAGTTATAGAGATGTAGCCTTCGTGAATAGCCTGGATATCTGTGTTATCACCGTGCTTTATATAAGATTGACTCCCTCCTATCCAGTAGTGTTTTTTCCCTTTCGGATCGATGATGTCTTTAATGGAATTGCTGTAAACCATTTTCCCCTGTTGTGTAAACTTCACTCCAAGGATGTCATTTTTGGGCAAATTTGGTACGTTTATATTGAGCAGGGTATCATGCGGGAGGGATTTTTCCAGGATATATCTGCCAATCTTTACGGCAAAATCAGATGCAGTATCAAAATGTACAGGAAAAGCATGTTCTGTTTCGATGACCAGAGAGATGGCAAATGATGGTATGCCCATTATTGTGCCTTCTATCGCAGCAGAGACAGTACCTGAATAGGTAATATTGTCTCCAAGGTTCCCCCCTTTATTTATTCCTGACACAACAAGTGCAGGCTTTTCAGGTAACAGTTTATTCACGCCTAATATAACGCAGTCTGTTGGTGTGCCGTTGATACTGTAAGCGTATTCGTTGATTTTTTCTGCTCTGAGCGGTTTATGGAGCGTGAGGGAATGACTTACTGCGCTCCTCTCTCTGTCAGGTGCGATAATATATGCATCTCCAAGTTCCTTCATTGCCCTGAAAAGGGCCGTAATACCAGGGGAATGAATTCCATCGTCATTTGCAACAAGAATAACCGGCATTATCCCTATTTTATCAAAATAACCAGTTTCTTTGGGGGATTTGTTTTCTCTTGTCTTTTGTATATCATTTATGCAATATATAAGCATTTAAAATCTCCCTTATTAGAATAACTAATAAATAAAATTATGAGCAATGAAATTACCTATAAAAAGTCTGGCGTTGATATTGAAGAAGGTGACAGGTTTATAAGCCTCATAACTCCTATGGTGAAGAGGACATTCAGACCTGAAGTCCTGACAGATATTGGTTCTTTCAGCGGCCTTTTTAAGCTTGATATGACGAGATACAGAGAGCCTGTACTTGTAAGCGGGACAGATGGTGTAGGCACGAAACTGAAAATAGCCTTTATGATGGACAGACATACTACTATCGGCATAGACCTTGTTGCCATGTGTGTCAATGATATACTTACCAGCGGTGCAGAACCTTTATTTTTTCTTGACTATTTTGCAACTGGCAAACTCAAGACAGGGAAAGCAATAGAAGTTATCTCTGGTATAGTGAATGGTTGTGAAGAGGCAGGCTGTTCTCTTATTGGCGGTGAAACTGCAGAGATGCCAGGATTTTATTCAGAGAATGAATATGATTTATCAGGTTTTGCAGTAGGTGTTGTGGATAAAGAAAAAATAATAGACGGTGCGAACATCAAAGAAGGGGATGTGATTATCGGCCTTGCGTCAAGTGGCCTCCACAGCAATGGATACTCACTGGTGAGAAAAGTCTTTTTTGATCTGAATAAGTTTGATGTAGATACCTCTATTCCGGAACTTGGAATGACACTCGGAGAAGAGCTCCTGAAGCCTACGAGAATATATGTACAGGCGTTCACAGCATTAAGAGACAATCTTGAGATAAAAGGGATGGCTCACATCACCGGTGGAGGTATTCCGGGAAACCTTATGAGGATATTACCTGAAAGAGTGAGTGCGAATATCAAGATTGGCTCTTGGCCTGTTCCGCCAATTTTTGACCTCATAGAAAAAATGGGGAATATACCTGACAAAGAAATGAAGAAGACTTTTAATATGGGAATAGGGTATAGTATTGTGGTTTCTGAGGGGGTATCAAGAAGTGCAATCTTATTACTGAATAACACAGGTTATAGGGCTTTTATAATCGGTGGTATTGAGAAAGGAGGTAAAGATGTTCGATATTCATAAAATAAAAAATGTATTGAAAAAGGCATTCACTCCTGTAACAATAATGTTAATCCCTCATAGTAATACCAAACCTTTCAATCTTAAGGTTCCCTCAATAGGGGTAGTTATCTCGATACTATTATGGTGCATCGGAACTGTTTACGTTTTTTCAGTTGCAGTAGATACCTTTGAGTATCATGATATGAAAAAGAAACTAAATTACTATTCACAGCAGTTTTTAGAACTTGATTCGACGATATCAGCACTCAAAAAGGCTGAAACTGAGTTCAAAAGATTGTTTTCCTTCGGCTCTAAAGATAAAGTCATTGAGAATATTGATACATCAAACAGTGGGTCGATTGATATAGAACATCTTAAAGAACAGATCAAGAAAACAACTGAAACAGTAGGTGAAATAAAAGATTACTTGCGCCTCCAGAAAGACCTCTATCTTGCAACTCCAAAGGGATTCCCTGTGATGGGTACTATTTCTTCTTCCTATGGAAAAAGGGAACATCCAAGAAGTGGCGAAGAAGTGTTTCATACAGGTATTGATATATCAACAAGTCCTGGAAATCCTATCAGGGCTACAGCGGATGGCATAGTGAGCTTTTCTGGGTGGAGTGGTGGAAGTGGCAATCTTGTTGTCCTTGAGCACGGTTTTGGTTTTTCAACTTTTTATGCCCACAACAAGATGAATACCGTAAAAGTGGGACAGAAAGTCAGTAGAGGTGAGGTAGTCGGCTATCTAGGATCTACGGGTAATGCGACAGGACCGCATGTGCATTATGAGGTATGGAAAGATGGCAGGTCTGTGAATCCTCATGCATATATAAAAGGGAGGTCATAATGTTCACGAGAAATACAGAGAAGATGGAATCATTTATTGGGGCCAATTCAAGTTTTAAAGGTGATATTGATGTGAAAGGAACTCTGAGGATTGACGGTTCAATGGAAGGAAATGTGAATGCTGACTGGGTGGTTCTTGGTGAAAAGGCTTCTCTAAAAGGTGATGTAGGAGCAAGGGGTATCGTGATAGGTGGGAGAGTTGAGGGAAATCTGAGAGCTAAAGAACTTGTAGAGATTAAATCCAAGGGTCAGGTATACGGGGAAATATTCACAAATAAGTTATCGATAGTTGAGGGCGGTGTGTTTAATGGTAAGTCTATTATGCATGGAGACGAATCGAATATAAATATAGTTGAGTTTCATGCAAAAGAGAAGGTCAATTAGGTCATCTCGTAATTAGTAAGCGGAGATCTCACAACCTTGACAAAAATACACCTCAAAATTTATAATTAAACTCTTTTTTTCATATTTTTCAAATGAAAGTATTAATTTCAGAAATACCTGTAGAAGGGCTTGATTTTGATATAAAAGAGACAATCAAATCTGATGACCTTTCTTTACCTGTCAGAGGACAGTTAAAGATACTGAAGATGGGCGCTGAGATTATTGTAAGAGGTAAACTGATGGCTGATATAGATCTCCAGTGTAGCAGATGTGTGAAAGATTTCAGGAGTGAAGTATCTGTTCCGGTTAATGTGGTGTATCATCCTGTTGAAGAATTCAGAGGAGAAGAGAAGCACGCACTGAGAGTCGAGGAACTTGATATGGGGTTTTATTCTGGAGAGATACTGGATATGTTTGATCTTATCAAGGAGCAGATAATGCTCAATTTTCCTATGAAGCCCCTCTGTAATGAACTGTGCAAAGGAATATGTCTGAAATGCGGGGCAGACCTCAATGCTGGCGATTGTGGCTGCAATGCAATAAATAGAGATTCCAGATTCATGGAATTAAAAAAGCTCATTAAGGAATGAAAGGAGTATACATTGGCAAATCCTACACATAGGCATACAAGGTCAAGACGGGATAAACGGAGGGCCAATTGGAAAGGGAGTCTTCCTAACCTGAGTGTATGTCCTGATTGCAATGAAATGAAAGCTTCACATAGGGTGTGTCATAGTTGTGGGTCATACAACGGCCGGAAGGTTCTCGAAGTAGTTGAAAAAGAAGCATGAGAATTGCCCTTGACGCAATGGGGGGTGATTATGCCCCTGAAGTAAATGTTGAGGGTGCTATCGAGACAGTAAGTGACTTTGAGGACATAGATATTATTCTTGTTGGTGAAGAGCCGTTAATAAAAAGAGAACTTGATAGTAAGAAATACCCTCATCACCGGATATCAGTAAAGCACGCCTCACAAGTTGTCAAGATGGATGAGTCTCCTTCTATTGCAATCAGGAAAAAGAAGGATTCGTCAATAAGAAAGGGACTTGAACTCGTGAAAGATGGTGGGGCAGATGCCTTTGTGAGCGCTGGACACTCAGGTGTAGTAATGGCAACAGCGCTCCTGCTCCTCAGGGCCTCTCATAATGTTGACAGACCGGCAATCGCAGCGATAATGCCTACCCTTAAAGCCCCGGTTGTTCTTATCGATGCAGGTGCAAATCTCTACTGCAAACCTGAAAACCTCCTTCAGTTTGCATTGATGGGAAGTATTTACTGCAGTTCGATCCTTCAAAGACCTGAACCGAAGGTTGCACTTCTTAGTATCGGAGAAGAAGACACGAAAGGAAATGAACTTACCAAAGAAGCATTCAAACTTCTCAAACAAGCGAATATACATTTTACAGGTAATATTGACGGGAAAGATATATTTACTGGAAATGCTGATGTGATTGTGTGTGACGGATTTACAGGGAATGTGGTACTGAAAACCAGTGAGGGGCTTGCAGATGCAATCATTAAGATGCTTAAACGGGAGATCGTTGACATTGCAGTGGGAAGGATTGGATACCTTTTTATGAAACCTGCCTTGAGAAATTTTAAAAAGAAAACAGACTATGATGAGTACGGTGGAGCACCACTCCTCGGCATAAATGGTACATGTATAATAAGCCATGGAAGATCAACTGCAAAGGCAATAAAAAATGCTCTGAGGGTTGCAGCAGATTTTTCAGAGAAGAAGGTATATGAGGTCATTGCAAACGAAATAGAGAAAAGCGAGGGAGAAAAAATTGCGAAGAAGTAGGATTGTATCTACAGGGTCGTATGTTCCAGAAAAGGTCCTCGCAAATAGTGATCTTGAAAAAATGATTGAGACTTCAGATGAATGGATTATCGAAAGGACAGGTATAAAAGAGCGGAGAATAGCTGATGAAAGTCAGGCAGCATCAGACCTTGCATATGAGGCAGCAAAAAAAGCATTAAAGGGTGCTGACCTTAATCCAGAAGATCTGAACCTCATTATTGTTACCACAGTCACAGGTGATATGCCTTTTCCGTCGACTGCCTGCATTCTTCAGGATAAACTCGGGGCGAAAAAGGCAACGGCATTTGATATAAATGCAGCCTGTTCAGGATTTCTTTATGGGCTCTATGTTGCAGATAGTTTTATAAAATCAGGTATTCATAAAAGAATCCTTGTAGTCGGCACAGAGGTGCTTTCGAAGATTACAGACTGGGATGATAGAACGACATGTATCCTGTTTGGTGATGGTGCAGGTGCAGCAATTATTGAACCAACAGAGGAAGACAGAGGTGTCATTTCCATGCATATCCATTCTGACGGGAGCATGTGGGATCTTTTACATATGCCTGGAGGGGGATCAAGGAACCCTGCTTCTAAGGATTCTATCGAAAAGAGACTCCATTTCATCAAAATGAAAGGAAATGAAATATTTAAGGTCGCGGTCAGAAAATTAGAAGACCTTGCAGTGAAGATTCTTAAGGAGAATAAATTAGAGCCCTCGCAGATTTCACTTCTTATACCACATCAAGCGAATCTTCGCATCATACAGGCAATTGCTGAAAGACTTGGCATACCTATGGAGAAAGTCTATATAAACATTGACAGATATGGGAATACATCTGCTGCATCAATCCCGATAGCCCTTGATGAGGCAGTAAGAGCTGGAAAGGTAAAAGATGGAGATTATATTTTACTCGAGGCATTCGGGGGTGGGCTTACATGGGCCTCGGCACTGATAAAGTGGTAGTGTTATGATTCCTCTTTTTCATGATAAAATCTAATTGAAATTTCAGGCATATCGGCAGTTCACAATGGGCAATTCGCAATTGTTGTTGGTTTGTTTATTTTTTGTCTTCTGGTGGTGTCTTATTTATAGGTGATAATTTCTGAAGGAGCCTCTCGATTTTATCCCTGTAGGCCATACAAATTAACACGATAATTATGGCAATTCCTATAAGCAAGAAGAATTCACGGTATTGTTGTTTACGGATAAAGGCACCTCCAAGGGTGAGTAAAACTGTACCGGAGAACCTGCCTGCAGTGCTTATAATAAAAAATTCTTTAAAGCTTATAGGTCCCAACCCTAAGATATAGCAGAGATAATCCTTTGGAAACCCTGGTATAAGGAAGAGCAGGAATACAAGAAATGCCCCTTTATGGTGACTTAACTTCAATATATAATCAAATCGTTCAAATATCTCTTTTCGGACAACTTTTTGAACAAAAGGCTTGCCAAGCCATCTTGAAAGGCTAAAGGCAAGAAAGGAGCCTAATGTTAACCCTATTGTTGAAAGAATAATCCCGAAAAAAGGTCCGTAGATAAATCCGCCGGCGAGGCCGGTAACCTCGCCTGGTATAGGAGCTGCGACAACCTGCAATGCCTGGAGGAGAATAAAACTAATAAACGAAAGTGGGCCTAAGGAATCAAGGAAGTCTATAAGCCTTTTTTATCGAGAAAGAACTGGAATATCTCATACTCATACAGGACTTCAATGAGTATAATGAATGCGAGCAGTAGTAATAATTTTAACCCATAAGCGTGCTCGACACCTATTAAATAGACGTGTTGTGTTTTTTCAAAATCGTTTTCATGTTTATCATTCATTTCTTCTTTGTAATCATCTCTATTTCCCAGATTTTTCCAGGAATGGCTTAATTAAGTCTATCGGTACAGGGAATATTATTGTTGAGTTTTTCTCCATAGCGATCTCTGTGAGTGTCTGGAGAAACCTGAGCTGAAGTGCTCCAGTTTCTGTTGCTATAATCTTTGCTGCATCTGCAAGCTTCTGAGATGCCTGGAACTCTCCCTCTGCATGGATGATCTTCGCCCTTCTTTCACGCTCAGCCTCTGCCTGTTTTGCTATTGCCCTCTGCATCTCTATTGGCAGGTCAACATTCTTCACCTCAACTACTGATACCTTTACCCCCCATGGCTCTGTCTGGAAGTCAATTACCTTTTGAAGCTCGGCATTTACCTCTTCTCTCTTGGTAAGAAGGTCATCGAGCTGACTCTGGCCAAGGATACTCCTGAGGGTTGTCTGTGCTATCTGCGAAGTTGCATAATAAAAATCCTCAACTTCTGTAATTGCCTTTGTAGGGTCAATTACCCTGAAATAGACTACAGCATTCACCTTAACTGAAATATTGTCCTTTGTTATTACATCTTGGGCAGGAACATCCATTGCGACAATGCGAAGGCTGACCTTAACAAGTTTATCAATTATCGGCCAGATTATCACAAGTCCGGGTCCCTTTACAGGTATAAGTCTTCCAAGCCTGAACACAACTCCTCTCTCATATTCTCTCAGGATCCTGATCGCACTTGAGAGAAAATAGACGACCAGGAATATTACTAAAATTAAAGCCATAAATGATGGTGATAATGTTGGCATACTTACCTCCTTTTAGAAATTTATTGAAGTTTTTTTACCTTTACTTTCAACCCTGAGACAGCCTCAACTATTATCTTTTCACCCTTTGATATAGGCACATTAGAATATGCTGCCCAGCGTTCACCATGTAATAATACCATACCTTCATCTTTCGTTGTATCTGTATTTGCAATTCCCTCCATCCCTATGAGGCCCTCTGAGCCAGTAACAGGCTTTCTCCTGTGTGCCTTGAATGCAAGGCCGATTGTCAAGGTGAAGAAGAGGGTAGTTACCAGAACAGCAGGGAGGATAATGTAAAGTGAGAGTTTTATGAATGGGGATGGTGACTCAAAGAGCATTAATGAACCAATAACCATAGCAATTACCCCACCAATTGTAAGGACACCGTGGGATACAATCTTCACCTCGAGGATAAAGAGAATAATCGCAAGGATAATCAGCAGGAGTCCTGCATAATTTACAGGAAGTGTCTGGAATGCATAAAAAGCAAGAATGAGACAGATCCCTCCCATTACCCCGGGGAATAGTGAACCAGGGTTTGTGAGTTCAAAAAAAAGCCCGTAAAAGCCGAGGAGCATAAGGATATATGCGATATTCGGGTCAGAGATGAGATTGAGTATCTTGTGCCTGATACTCATTTCTTCTCTAATAACATTGGCATTTGCTGTCTTTAAAATCTTTTCACCAATAACAGTCCGAACCTTTCTGCCATCGATATCTGAAAGAAGGGTATTCAGGTCTTTGCTCACTATATCTATAACATTCTTCTTTAATGCTTCTTCTTCTGTTGCAGAGATACTTTTTCTCACCGCGTCTTCAGCCCACTTTGAATTCCTGCCACTCCTCTCCGCAAGAGACTTTATATAAGCTGCTGCATCATTTGTTGCCTTTTCAGCCATCACTTTATCTATTTTTTCACCAATGCCTACCGGATGAGCTGCGCCGATATTTGTACCTGGTGACATGGCTGCAACATTGGCTGCTAACATGATAAAAACACCTGCAGAAGCTGCTCTGCTGCCACTTGGTGAGACGAAGACCACAACAGGAACTTCACTTCCAATGATGTCTTTTACAATAGTTCTCATGGAAGTGTCCAGTCCTCCAGGGGTATCCAGCTCGATTACAAGTGCTTCAACCTTCTTCTCACTTGCTTTTTTAATATTCTTTCCGATGTATTCTGATGCCACAGGATTTATGACACCATGCATGGTGATAACCATCACATTCCTTTTTGGTTCTTCAGAAAAGGCGATAGGGGAACAGAAAAGTATAAGAAAAATTAGAGGAACAATTTTAGCGCAAATCACCTTATTCAGGGTGCAAATATTATATGCAAGCTGTTTGAAAACCTCGTATGCTCCCATAAAAAAATTATAGCTTTTAAACTGGATAAATTACAATAAAGGGTTAGGATTTGATGCCCCGGTTTCAGCTAAGGGGCATCGTGATCATCTAAGTTTTTAAAACAGACCCCTTACCTTGCCTGTTTCTATATCTACATCAATACGGCGATAAGCAGGGTCAGAGGCAGTTCCCGGCATTAACTTGATTGCACCTGCAACAGGAACAATGAATCCTGCTCCCTTATATGTGAGGATATTACGGATAAAGAGCTTCCATCCTTTTGGAACCCCCTTTAAATTTGGATTGTCAGAAAGGCTCAGGTGAGTCTTGACCATACATGTTCCGAGTTTTGCAATCTCAGGGTCTTCCTCCATCTTTTTTGCCTTTGATAAGGCTTCAGGTGAGTATTCAGCGCCGTCAGCACCATATACTTCTGTGGCTATCATTTCAATACGCTGACGAAGTGGGGTTGAGAGTTCATAAAGAAACTTAAAATCATTTGGATCATTGCATGCATCTACTACAGCGTCAGCAAGTTCTAATGCGCCTTCGCCACCGTACTGCCAGTGTTTGGAAAGGGCAACCCTGGCACCTGCTGCCTCTGCAAGTCGCCTTACGGTGTTTATCTCATTTTCTGTATCAGTGTAAAAGGAGTTAATACAGACAACAGGATTGATGCCGGCCCTCTTTACTGTTTTAATATGATGGATAAGATTTTCACAACCCTTTTCCACCCATTCCACGTTTTCACCCTTATATTCTTCAGGCATACGTCTTCCAGGAACCGGGATAGGGGCGCCTCCATGACATTTAAGCGCCCTTATTGTTGCAACAATAACAGAAGTATGCGGTTTCAGGCCAGAGAACCTGCATTTAAGATTCCAGAATTTTTCGAATCCAATATCTGCTCCAAACCCCGACTCTGTTATATGATAATCACCGAGTTTAAGACCGACTCTGTCAGCTATGATAGATGACTGGCCGATGGCGATATTGGCAAATGGCCCGGCATGAACAAAAACAGGTTGTCCTTCGATAGTCTGCATGAGGTTTGGTTTTAGTGCTTCAACCATCCATGCAGTCATTGCTCCTGCAACCTCGAGGTCTTCGGTTGAAACGGGGTTTCCGCTTTTATCATAGGCAACGACAATTCTGCCCATTCTGTCTCTCATATCTTTAAGGTCTTTTGACACCGCGAGTATGGCCATTACCTCTGAAGATACGGCAATGGCAAAGCCGGAATTCATCATAAACCCATCTGTTTTTTCGCCAATACCTATAATTATATTTCTGAGCGCCTGAGCACAAAAATCCATTATCCATTTCATCTCTACATTGCGAGGGTCAATGTTAAGCCTTTTTAAATTTTTCCTTGCAAGTCGCTCATCAGGATAATTAAATTCGTGCTGCATTCTTGAGGTCAGTGCTACCAGTGCAAGGTTATGGGCATTCATGATGGCATTTATGTCGCCTGTAAGTCCAAGTGAAAAAGGTGTTAAAGGAATGCACTGCGATAGTCCACCGCCTGCGGCAGAGCCTTTTATATTCATGGTTGGTCCCCCGGAAGGCTGCCGTATGGCAGCAATAACATTTTTACCTCTCTTCCCAAGACCTTGTGTCAATCCCATGGTTGTGGTTGACTTACCTTCTCCAAGGGGTGTAGGTGTAATGGCCGTTACATTAATGTATTTACCATCAGGTTTTTTGCTTAAGCGATTCAAAATACTTTTAAAATCCACCTTTGCAACATAATGGCCATGTGGAAGAAGTTCATGTTTTTCTAAACCCAACTCCTCTCCTAATTGGTAAACGGTTTTCATATTTGCTTCTGCTGCTTCTGCAATCTCCCAATCTGCATATTTTGTGGGATCAAGTGGCATCTTAACCTCCTTTTTTTAGTTCATAGTTCTTAGCTCATAGTCTGAAAAACAATAAATAATAACTGACAACTATCAACTATCAGCTATTAGCTATCAACTATCAACTATTTCAGTAGCTAATCAATGCACTAAGGAATTTATCAGTCATGCGCCTGAGATTTTTGCTCATTACGATGGCAATTTTTTTGATAATACTAAATGCCAGTGCCATATCTTCTTCAGTCAACTTTTCGAATGCACTTTTTGGAATAAGGAAGAGGTCTGTGTCTTCGACTGCAACAGCACTTGCCACGTGTTGTCTCTTCTCAAAAATGGACAACTCTCCGAAGAAATGCCCTGTTGTTAAGACAACGAGGGTCTGTCTCCAGCCATCAGGGGTTACCCTTGTGATTTCAATCTTTCCAGAATGAAGAAGATATATTCCCTTTGTGTCGTCTTTTTCTTTGAACAGGTACTCTCCTTTTTTAAGGGACATTTTTTTAACAATACCGGCTATTTTTTTTAGCTCTTCGCTACCAAGGTCTTCAAGTAAAATCTGCTTTTTTAATACTTCTGGTTTAACCATACTCCCTCCTTTTTTGTCAGGTTAAGGTTGAGGTTGAGATTTTCTTAACCTTAGCCTCAACCTTAACCTTAACCTTGTATTTTTTTAATACATTCTATCTTTACCACACATACTTTAAATTCAGGTATCTTGCAGATTGGATCAAGTGCAGTATTTGTGAGCACATTTGCTGCGGCCTCTTTGAAATGGAATGGTATAAAGACCATGCCTTTTACTGGCCTATCTGAGATGAGTACCTTGATCTCTATAGAACCTCTCCGGGATGATACCTTCACTGTGTCACTGTCGTTTACACACAATTGTTTTGCATCATCGGGATGAATCTCGATATAAGCCTCGGGCGATACTTTATTGATTGCACTAATTTTTCTTGTCATTGAACCTGTATGATACTGAAAAAGCTGTCTTCCTGTCGAGAGTAAAAAAGGATAATCATTGTCGGGGAGCTCCTCTGATGGCCTATATTTAATGTCACTGAATGTAGCTTTCCCTCTGGGGAACCCCCCTTTAAAGAGATAGGGTGTTCCGGGGTGATTGAGTGTAGGACATGGCCACTGAAGACCAATCTTTTCTAACCTTACATAGTTTATACCTGAAACTGCTGGCCAGAGATCCCCTGCCTCATGGAGAACCTCCTCTATAAAATTATATCTCATTTCATAGCCGAATTTACTGCTCAGCTCAAGAACGATCCAGGAATCTTCTTTTGCTTCTCCGGGTGGTTCTACTGCCTTTCTAACCCTCTGAAGCCGCCGTTCGGTATTTGTGAAGGTGCCGTTTTTCTCTGCAAAGCACGCTGCTGGCAGTATTACATCCGCAAGTTCTGCTGTCTCTGTCATGAATATATCCTGCACAACAAGAAAATCTAAATTTTTTAATGCCTTTATAGTATGGTTCATATCCGGGGCGCTCATTACAGGATTTTCACCCATTATGTATAACGCCTTCAGGTTTCCTTTAAGAGATGCATCGGTCATTTCCGTTGCCATAAGCCCTATATTACCTGAGAGGCTCACACCCCATTTCTTCTCAAACTTCTCTTTTATACCTGGTATCATTACCTTCTGATATCCAGGAAAAAACTCGGGTATACAGCCCATATCTGTTGCACCCTGGACATTATTCTGTCCCCTCAAAGGGTTTACTCCCGTGCTTTCCCTTCCGAGATTCCCTGTCATGAGTACAAGATTTGCTATTGCGTAGACGTTTTCTGTCCCGTGTGTATGCTGAGTGATACCCATTGTGTAATAAATACCAGGTCGTACTGCATTTCCATAAAGTATTGCTGCTTTAATAATATCTTCTTGAGGAACTCCTGTAATCTTTTCCCCGACTTCAGGTGTATATTCATCGAGGCTTTCTCTGAAGGATTCAAATCCCTCTGTCCATTCCTCTATAAATTTTTTGTCGATAAGATCTTCCCTCACGATTACATGCATTATGGAATTCAAAAGCGCAACGTCTGTTCCCGGCCTGTGCTGTAACCATATATCAGCAAACCGTACAAGGTTAATTTTTCTCGGGTCTGCAACGATAAGCTCCGCACCTTTTCTCACAGCCTTTTTTATTTTTAAGCCAATTATTGGATGGGTCTCGGTTGTATTTGAACCGATTACGAAGATGACATCATGGTTTTCAACTTCTGGTATAGAGTTTGTCATTGCACCTGAGCCCAAGACTGTGGCCAGACCGGCCACTGTTGCGCTGTGTCAATAGCGTGCGCAATGGTCAACATTGTTTGTGCCTATAGCAGCCCTTATGAACTTTTGAAATAGAAAATTTTCTTCATTTGTGCACCTTGCTGAAGCGAGACCTCCTATAGAATCTGGTCCATAGCTATCTTTTATACTCTTCAACCGCCTCGCAATGTAATCTAATGCCTCATCCCATGAGGCCTCCTTGAAGACTGAGGAATCGCCCCCCCACCCCTGCCCTCCCCCTCGAAGGGGGAGGGTGAGGGAGGGGGTGCTGATTATTGACTGCTCCTTGGGTGCTATTCT